>NZ_JAKDLJ010000101.1 GCF_030452865.1 Pseudorhodobacter sp. | reverse complement strand
CGTCCCAATTCCTGAGGAAGTGTCCCGCCTGACCGCTCCGCCGTTGAGAGAGTGATCGACAGTTTCCGCCCTGGATAACGGGCTGCTGAAACAGTCGGCTCAAGGCGCGGTTTGAGGAACATGCTTTACTGTGCGCAGGCCATCGGTGGGAACTATGAAGCGCGGGGCGGATGGGACGAGCGGTTCGCGGGGCGGCCGCGCAGATCGCCGCGGCATCGGTGGTATCATTTGCCTCGCGCTTGACGAAGGGTTTGACGTAAGCGGCGGGATTAACTCTACGTCATGACCCAGCTTGCCGATCTCGCGGCGCCAAAAACGAGCGCCACGAAAGGGTTCCATCGCGACGACGCAAAGCCCAAGCTGGTTGAAGAACCCCGCTACGTTATCCCGCTTCAGCATTTTGCACAGTACAGCCGGCCCGGAGGCATCAGTTCCATGCACCTGAAACACAATCTTCGCCAGATCAAACCCGACCGTGCTAATCCCAACATCAGCGCTGCCGGCATTGGGGCGCGACCCTGACAGGTTGTGGGAATAACGCGCTAGACCCTCCGACCCGCGCCGCGTAGCTTGGCCACCAAGCAAGGATGAGGATTACAAGCGATGTCTTTGATTCGAATGGGCGTGGATATAGGGGGAACCTTCACCGATGTGGTGCTGGAGAAAGACGGGCAATCCTTTTCAACAAAGGTGCTGACCACCTATGCAGCGCCGGAGAACGCCATTATTGACGGCATGCAACAGGTTTGTGCCAAAGCCGGGGTTTTGCCCGGCGATATCGGCCAGATTATCCACGGCACCACGCTTGCGACCAATGCGCTGATCGAGCGACGGGGCGCGAAGACCGCGTTGATCACGACGCAGGGCTTTCGAGATGTCATTGAAATGCGGACCGAAAGCCGGTTTGAACAATATGACCTGAACCTGAACCTGCCGGAACCTCTGCTGCCGCGCCAATCGCGCTTTACGGTAGCGGAGCGGGTGGATGCGACCGGTGCAGTGCTGGTTCCACTGGACCGGGCCGAAGTGGCGGCAGTCGCTGACCAGATTGCGGAGGCGGGATATACCTCGGTCGCTGTGGGATTGATCCATTCCTATCTCAACGCCGCGCATGAACGGATGGTGCGCGAGGTTCTGGCCGAACGTCTGCCGGATGTGATGGTGTCGATCTCCGCCGAAGTGTCGCCGCAGATGCGGGAGTATGAGCGGTTCAATACCGTCGTCGCCAATGCCTATATCAAGCCATTGATGAAATCCTATCTCGGGCGGCTTCGCGGCCGACTGCAGGAGGAAGGCGTCGGCTGCGCCGTGTTCCTGATGCATTCGGGAGGCGGCATCATCTCCATCGAAAGTGCTGCGGAATTTCCGGTGCGGTTGGTGGAATCCGGGCCTGCGGGGGGGGCGGTATTTGCGGCAAATATCGCTGCACGCTATGGGCTTGACAAGGTGCTGTCCTTTGACATGGGCGGCACAACCGCAAAGATTTGCCTTATCAAGAACCAGACGCCGAAAACCGCGCGGGTGTTTGAGGTGGCGCGGACCTATCGCTTCAAAAAAGGCTCGGGAATGCCGATTTCGATTCCGGTCATTGATATGGTGGAGATTGGCGCAGGCGGCGGCTCGCTGGCGCATGTCGACGCGATGCGGCAAATCCGGGTTGGCCCCGAAAGTGCCGGGTCTGAGCCGGGTCCAGCTTGTTACGGGCGCGGCGGTTTGCGGCCTGCGGTGACGGATGCCGATCTTGTGCTGGGCAAGCTAGATCCCGACAATTTTGCGGGTGGTGCCTTTGCGTTGGATGTGGCGGCATCACGGGCGGCCTTGGAAGCGGTTCTGGGCGATGCCTTGGGCATGGAGGCGGAAGAGGCCGCCTTTGGTCTTGCCGAAGTCGTCGATGAGAACATGGCGAATGCCGCACGGGTTCATGCGGTGGAAAACGGCGAAGACCTTTCGGAATATACGATGATTGCCTTTGGCGGGGCGGCTCCGCTTCATGCCGGGCGCTTGTGCGAAAAGCTGGGGGTTCAGCGGTTATTGGTGCCGCCGGGGGCTGGGGTTGGATCTGCCATCGGTTTCCTGCGCGCGCCGTTCAGCTTTGAGGCAAACCGCTCGGTCTACATGAAACTGTCGGATTTCGACCCTGCGCGCATCAAGTCGCTCCTGACCGAATTGCAGGCCGAGGCGCGTGAATTTGTCCGCAGTTGCGATGCGACAAGCCCGGTTCTGTCGGAATTCAAGGTCTACATGCGCTACACCGGGCAAGGCTGGGAAATCCCGATCGCCCTGACCGAGGCGCATGCGATGACCCCTGATGTCGCAGAGTTCGAAGCCTTGTTCGAAGCGGATTATGTCAAGCTGTTCGGGCGAGCGGTGACCGGTCTTGATGTGGAGATCACGGTTTGGGCCGTCAATGCCACCACGCCACGGCAAGCAGTCGAAAAGGTTGTAGAAGTGCAAGATAGCGGCCGGGCTTTACCGTCGGGAAATCGAAGAATGTTCGATCCTGCCAAGGGGAGTTTCCTTTCGGCGCAGGTGGTTCTCCGGTCATCCCTGGCCCCCGGCGATGGCGTTTCCGGCCCTGCTGTGATCACCGAAGATGAAACGACGATCATCGTTCCGTCCAGTCGCCGCGCGATTTGCCAGCCGGACGGGTGTATTGATCTTACCGTCGCACAGGAGGCGTGAACCATGGCGCAGCATTCAACCGTTGCCTATCAGGTGATGTGGAACCGCCTGATTTCGGTGGTGGAGGAACAGGCGCAGGCCTTGGTCCGCACCGCGTTTTCCACCTCGGTCCGTGAGGCGGGCGATCTGTCAGCCGGCGTTTACGACAGCCGCGGTCGGATGCTCGCGCAGGCGGTGACCGGGACACCCGGCCATGTCAACGCAATGGCCGATGCCCTGGCGCATTTCATCCGGCGCATCGGGCGTGAAAACATCTTTGAAGGCGATGTCTATATCACCAATGACCCTTGGGAAGGCACCGGGCATTTGCACGATTTTACCGTCGTCACGCCATCTTTCCACAAAGGTAACCTCGTCGGGTTTTTCGCCTGCACCGCGCATGTCGTCGATATCGGCGGGCGCGGCTTTGGCGCTGATGCCGCCAGTGTTTATGAAGAAGGGCTGTATCTGCCGATCATGAAATTCGCGGAACGGGGCGTGGTGGACAAGACCCTGCTGCATATCCTGCGCGGCAACGTGCGCCAGCCGGATCAGTTGGTCGGTGATCTTTACGCCTTGGCGACATGTAATGAGATCGGCCACCGGCGGCTGATCGACATGATGCAGGAATTTGATCTGGACGATCTGCAAGGGATCGCCGAATTCATCTTTGAGGCATCGCGGCGCGCGACGGTTGAACGCATTGCGGCTTTGCCGCAAATGCAGGCGACAGGTGCGATGACGGTCGATGGGTTCGACACCCCGATCACGATTGCGGTCAAGCTGACCATCGCGGGCGACCATATCCTGACGGATTTCACCGGTACCAGTGGCGTCGACAAAAAAGGCATCAACTGCCCGCTCGTCTATGCCAAAGCCTATGCTTGCTATGCCTTGAAATGCGCTATTGCGCCGGAAATTCCGAACAACGCAGCGTCACTGGAGCCGTTCCGCGTGACCGCGCCTGCGGGTGCTATCGTGAACGCGCTGCACCCGGCGCCGGTGGCTCTGCGCCATATCATCGGGCATTTCGTGCCGGATGCGGTCTATGACGCGCTCGACAAGATCATCCCCGGCGTGGTGCCCGCCGAGGGCGCGGGCTGCCTGTGCAACTTCCAACTGTCATTGCGATCTGTGGATGGCACAGGCGCGCGGGCGGAGGTGTTGACCTTCAACTCCGGCGGGGCAGGGGCGCGGCCCGCCCATGACGGGCTGAATGCGACCGCGTTCCCTTCGGGCGTGATGACGATGCCAATCGAGGCGACGGAACACGCAGGCCCGGTGATCATCTGGCGCAAGGAGCTGCGACCTGACAGTGGTGGCGCGGGCGCGCAGCGTGGCGGCTTGGGGCAGTTCATGGAGGTCGGCGCGCGGGAGGGCTATGAGTTTGACTTTTCCGCCATGTTTGACCGGGTGAACCATCCTGCGCGCGGGCGCCGTGGCGGCGCGCCGGGGGCGCCCACAACCATCGGGCAGGACAATGGCGCGGAGATGCGCGGTAAGGGCAAGCAGTTTGTGCCCGCAGGGCGGCGCGTCATGCTGGCCCTGCCGGGGGGCGCGGGCTACGGAGAAGCAAACGCGCGCGATCCGGCAACGGTGAAGCGCGATCTGGCGCGGGGCTACATCTCGGCCGGGGCCGCAGCGCGTG
This sequence comes from Pseudorhodobacter sp., assembly GCF_030452865.1. Lineage (GTDB taxonomy): Bacteria > Pseudomonadota > Alphaproteobacteria > Rhodobacterales > Rhodobacteraceae > Pseudorhodobacter. The sequence goes on along the minus strand of NZ_JAKDLJ010000101.1, from coordinate 5,700 downwards.
ACTATGGGTTGGACGCGGCGACAATTGCGGAGGTGCAAGCGAAGGTTCGCAAGGGTGAGGAGATTTAGACAATGAAAAAGCTGGTGCTGACCGGGGCAGCGGGGCGGCTTGGATCATATTTGCGCGAACCGTTGTCGAAGCTCTGCAATGAGTTGGTGACGAGCGATCTGGCCGAAGGCATTGGCAAGCTCTATCCCGGTGAACGCTATGTGAGGGCCGATCTAGCCGACCTTGCTGCGATGCTCAAATTGCTGCAAGGCGCTGATATGGTGGTGCATTTCGGAGCCATCGGCGATGAAGCGCCGTGGGACCAGATCCTGCCCGCCAACATCGTCGGCGCCTATAATATCTGGGAAGCGGCCTATCAGAACAAGCTGCGGCGGGTGGTCTATGCGTCATCAATCCACGCTGTCGGGATGCATCCGAAAAACCACTTTATCGGCACCGACGCGCCGCACCGCCCCGATACGTTCTATGGGCTGGCCAAATGCTTTGCCGAGGATCTGGCGAGCCTTTACTGGGACAAGCGCGGGGTCGAATCCGTCTGCATGCGCATTCTGTCGGCCGCACAGGTCGGCAATCCGCGCGCGCTCGGTTCTTGGTTGAGTTACGACGATCTGATCCATCTGGTCACCCGCGCCATTGATACACCAGTGGCCGGGTTTACCGTGGTGTATGGCGTTTCCAACAATGACCGTGCGCCGGTGGACAATGCCAAAGCCGCGTTCCTGGGCTATCGCCCCAAGGACAACGCCGAACAGTTCGCCGCCCGGATTTTGGCCGAGGCGGACCCTGTGAATCCGCAAGACCCGGGCGATATGTGCCATGGCGGGCCTTTCGCCTCTATCCCCTTGGGTGAAAGCGGCATTGCCAAGCTCAAGATCGTCGATGACAAGAAAACCACCTGACGCGCCGAGGTTGGTTGTTCAGTCCCGGCATTTGATGGATTGGATTTACGATGAACCGTTCCGGTTCGATTGCCCATTGTTTGCGGATGACCCCGTAGGGAGTGAGTCCCGTTAGGGTCTTCAATCTGCGCCCGAAGTCGCAGGCGCTGATGAAGTTGGCGAGATGATGTCGCAACTGATCGTCGTCGTCGTAGTAGAAGTGCATGACGGTCGCGTCCTTGATGGTTCGGTTCATTCTTTCGACGTGACCATTGGTTCAGGCAAGTTTCACCTTGATTAGCCGATGCTTGATCTCATGCTCGCGGCAGCGACGATCGAAGATGTTCTCAAAGGCGTAAATATGCCGTTCGTGATTGGTGAACTGGATGTCCTTATCCACTGCCCGGCGGCGGGGTACAATGGTCGCTATCGCGCCCGATTGCAGTTTCGTATGCGCCTTGATGCTGAAACACCATCCGGACAGCACGCGCGCGAAACTCCGGAGAGTAGCGATTTGCCATTTTGCTTTTTGTCATAACCCTCATCCTTACTTAAGATGATGGTCTTCTGTCGAACTCGGAGCCATTCAGAAGTTCGCACAACATCCAGCCTCCCGGCACGTTCGCGCCTGCCCCGTCAAGTTCAGAACCGGAAGCGCAGAACAGACTGACCCGTCGTTCTGCAAGTGGGCTGATGGGCCTGACACAATTTATGTCACTTTTGTGTCGACAATAAGTGTTTTTGTTGTATATGATGGATTCGGGAACCAGGGCTTGTTGCAAGCCCGCTTGATGAAAACGGGAGGAGTTATCATGAATCAATATCTGAAACGCTTGGCATTGGCCGGCGCAATGTCGGCAATCGCCTTGGGTGCTGCCGCGCAAGAGGTAACGTGGCGCGTGCCGACTTCGGTGCCCGAAGGGTCACCCTTTTACGTCAATTTTCTGGAGCGTTTTGCCGCGAACACCAAACTGCTGACCGATGGCAAAGTCGAAGTGCAGCCTTTCGGCGCCGGGATTCTGGTGCCTGCGCTCAAGGTCTACGATGGTGTCAAGGACGGCATTGTCGAGGCCGGCCATTCCACGCCCAGCTATCTGGTCAACCAAGACCCGATCAACGCGATCTTTGCAGGCTTTCCGGGCGGCATGGGGCCAGAAGCCTATTCGACATGGATCTATGAAGGCGGCGGCAAGGAAAAGCTGGCCGAGATTCGCGCTGCCGAAGGGCTGAAATCGCTGGTCGTCGGCATCGGTTCATCCGAGATCATGGCCCATTCCAACGTGGCAATCCGCAGCGCCGCCGATTTGAAAGGCTTGAAATACCGCACCTCTGGTCCATGGGCCGAAGTGATGCGCGACTATTTCGGTGCGGTTCCAACCGTTGTGCCTCCGGGTGAGATTTATACCCTGCTGGAACGCAAAGGCGTGGATGCAATTGAGTGGGCACCGCCTTCGGCCAACCTGCCCGAAGGCTTCCATGAGGCTGCACCCTATATCATCATCCCCGGCGTGCATCAGCCGACTTTCCTGTGGGAAGTGGTGCTGAAAACGGAAACATGGGACGCGCTTGATGACTCGCTGAAAGCCAAGGTCGAAGCGGCAGCAGAACTGACCACCCGCCAATCGCTGACGAATTTCTATGACAAGGACATGAAGGCGATGGAGATTTACCGCGCCAGCAAAGCCGAGGTGATCACGCTTGATCCGGCTTTCGTCAAGGAATTGTCCGATGCGGGCCTGGATTGGATCGGTAAAAAGGCCGAGGCACAAAAAGCCGAAGGAAAAGGTGACATGGCGGCGATTCTGGCGGATTATCTGACCTACAAGGATCGCTGGGCGACGGAAAGCGACTATCTGATCCGCACCGGCAAGTGATCTGAACCAAAAGGGGGAGGCGATCATGCGACAGACATTTCTGACACTGGCTGACAGGGTATCTGCGGCTTTGGGATATGTCGCGCAAGCGATGGTCCTGATCCTGATCGCTTCCATGCTTTACGAAGTGGTGGCGCGCTATGTGCTTGGCGCGCCAACCATGTGGGCCTTTGATGTGGCCTATATGAGTACCGGTGTTCTGTTCGTGCTGGGTGCGGCGCAATGTCTGCGCGAAGATGCCCATGTCCGCATCGACTTTCTGTCATCGCGGCTGTCGTCTCGGGTTCGGGGTATTATCGACGGGGTGGCTTTCCTTGTCGTGCTATTTCCGATTTTTGGATGGCTCGCATTGATTGCAGGTGGCCATGCCTGGCGCGCATTTCAGACCGGGGAAGTTGAAACCGTCAGCCCCTGGGCACCGTTGATGTGGCCTTTCTATTCGGCACTTGCCATCGGGCTCGGTGCGTTGGCGCTGCAATTGGCCGCCGAAGGGTTGCGCGGTTTTTTCAGCCCGCGGGCTGACGATACATTCAAGATCGAGATTTGATATGCTGACCGCCGGATTGATGTTTCCCGCCCTGTTCGTGCTGATCCTGCTGGGTCTGCCGATTGCGTTTTCACTGGTCATCGTCTCCGTTGGCGCGGGGTTGGTGGCTTTCGGCTCGATGTCGTTTGACCAACTTTACGGCTCCTTCTATTCCGCCTCGACCAATTTCATCCTGTCGGCAATTCCGATGTTCATCCTGATGGGTGCGCTGTTGGAGCGATCCGGGATTGCGGAACGCCTGTTCAAGGTGATGAACATGTGGCTTGGTCGCTTGCCGAACGGTTTGGCAGTGGCGACAATCGCGATGGGCGCGATTTTTGCCGCTGCCGCAGGTGTTGTCGGCGCTGTTGAGGTGATGATCGGGATGATGGCGATCCCCGCCATGCAGCGCGCGCGTTACGACAACAGCCTGATCGCCGGCACCATCTGCGCGGGCGGCTCGCTTGGGACCATGATCCCGCCGTCGGTGATTGCGGTGATGTATGCGTCGCTTGCGCAAATGTCAGTGGGCAAGCTGATGGCGGGGATGATGCTGCCGGGGCTTTTGATGGTTGCGCTGTTCCTGATCTATATCGTGATCAAGGGCAAAATGCACCCTGCGCCAACCGATGCGGCGGTGATTGCCGAGGATACGCTGCCGCTGGGCGAAAAACTCTGGGCGACGGCTACGACGCTGGTGCCGGTGTTTTTGCTGATTTTTGCAGTTCTGGGCTCGATCCTCGCCGGGATCGCCTCCCCGACCGAAGCGGCGGCCGTGGGGGCGGCGGGTGCGCTTGTGTTATGTATCGCCAACCGCAGGTTTAGCCTGACGGTGTTGCTGCAATCCTTGCAAATCACCGTGCGCATCTCGGCGATGATCCTGCTGATCGTTGCCGCTGGCACCATGTTCATGGGGGTTTTCGCGGCCAATGGCGGCGCTATGCTGATCCGCAACGCGATCACCGGTGCGGGGCTTGGGACGACGGGGATGATCATCTTCTTTCTGGCAATCGTGTTCGTATTGGGCTTCGTGCTCGATTGGACCGCGAACGTGCTGATCTGTGTGCCACTGTTCACACCCTTCATCCGCTCCTCCGGGATTGACCCGGTATGGTTCGCGACGATGGTTCTGATCGTTATCCAGACCGGATATCTGACGCCGCCCATGGCCTCGTCGATCTTCTACCTGAAATCCATCGCGCCGAAGGATATGACTTACGGCCAGATGTGCCGTGGCGTTGTGCCATTCATTCTGCTTCAACTGCTGACCCTGGCGCTGATCGCATTGTTCCCGGCACTTGTCACCTGGTTGCCCTCTCAGATCGTCGGGTTCTAGCGCGTTCTCTGCGTCCTCATGCCTCAAAACGACTGGCCGGGTCGCGATCACGGACGTAACGGTGGAGGAGCGGAAACGGCGGCAACCAGCTTTCGCGACGGATGGTCCAGCTTTCATAGGTCGGCATCAACTGGTCAGGCGCATCCAGAGACCCGAGATTTACTTCGATCTCATCCCCGCTCCGCCCAAAAACCGGGGAGCCGCACACCGGGCAAAAGGACCGCCCCGCGTAATTGCGCGTTTCACCCGTGATTGTCACCGCTTTCTGCGGAAATATCGCTGAGGCGTGAAAAAGAGCGCCATGATGCTTGCGGCAGTCGAGACAGTGGCAAAGGCCAACCCGGTATGGCTGCCCCATCGCCAGAATGCGGACATTGCCGCACAGACAACTGCCGGTGAACCGCTCCACTCTGCACCTCCAAAGCCATCAGGTGACGGACATTACATCAAAACGCAGGCTACGTCGATGAAACCGTCCCTGTCTTGAAAGGGTCCGGTTTTCCGCCGCCGGCAGAACCGGCGTCGATTGCGTCTTTTGAAGTCAACGGCGCGCGATCGCCCCCGCCAGATCATTTTTTCCGCCAAGTTCAGACGGACATCCGTTAACGGGCGCTTCAGCAAAATCTGTGGTATTCTTGCGAGCACGGGCCAATATGGGCAACCGCGTCGCAAAGAAGCATTCCGCTGATGCAAAACCGATCTGACCGACCCGGATGGTTCATAACTTTCGGGAGCCGGTTGTGGCGCGACGACTCCCCTTGAATTCGCCGCCTGCCGTGGTATCAGAGCCCGGCGTTGGAAGTGTGGCCGAGTGGTTTAAGGCTCTAGTCTTGAAAACTAGCGTGCGGGGAACCGTACCGTGGGTTCGAATCCCACCGCTTCCGCCACTTGCCCTCACGAAGGCGTTCTCCCCATCCGACTACAACCGGATTTTTCCGTTGTTTTCGGGGGTTATGCGGGTGGGGCTGTTAACCGGCCCACGCCCCGAAAGGCGCACACGCGTTCTCTAAGGGCCGATATTCTCCAGAGCTGTTAACCGTCACCGTTTCGGTTATTAGACCTAAGGCTCTGATTTAA
>NZ_JAKDLJ010000515.1 GCF_030452865.1 Pseudorhodobacter sp. | reverse complement strand
ATAAGGCGTCTGCGCCTCGAATTCGGCCGCACAGGTGTCGATGCGCTTGAACACGGCGTTGACGCCAAGGTTGCGGCGGGCACGGCGGATCTGCCCCTCATCCCGGTCTGTCAGCATTGCAAGGCGGGCATCGGTGAAGCCAAGCATTTTCAGTTTGCGCAGTGCATGCGGCGTTGCCGGCAAGCCACTCTGGCGCACCGTTTCCTCGACCTCGATGATTTCACGGATGCGCGCGAGGAACCACGGATCAAACGACGTGAGCGCCTGAATTTCGTCATTGCTGAGGCCAAACCGCATGGCTTGGGCAATCACGCGCAAACGGTCGGGGGTTTGCTGGCTGAGGGCTTTCGAAATTGCGGCGCGGTCAGGCGCGCCGGGGATATCAATCTCATCGAACCCGGTCAGACCGGTCTCCAGGCTCGCCAGCGCCTTTTGCATCGACTCGTGGATGGTGCGGCCAATCGCCATCACCTCTCCCACTGATTTCATCGCAGTGGTCAGCGTCGGCTCCGCACCCGGAAACTTTTCAAAAGCGAACCTTGGGATCTTTGTGACCACATAATCTATTGAAGGCTCGAACGACGCCGGTGTCACTTTTGTGATATCGTTGTCCAATTCGTCGAGCGTATAGCCCACCGCCAGTTTCGCCGCGATCTTGGCAATCGGAAAGCCCGTCGCCTTCGATGCCAATGCCGAGGACCGGCTGACACGCGGGTTCATCTCAATCACCACCATGCGGCCATCGGCAGGGTTGATCGCCCATTGCACGTTGGAACCACCGGTCTCAACTCCGATCTCACGCAGCACGGCGATGGAGCCGTTGCGCATGATCTGATACTCTTTATCCGTCAGGGTCAGGGCAGGGGCGACGGTGATCGAATCCCCGGTATGCACGCCCATCGGGTCGATATTCTCAATCGCGCAAATGATGATGGCATTGTCGGCGGTGTCGCGCACCACCTCCATCTCGAACTCTTTCCAGCCGAGCAGCGATTCATCGACCAGAATCTGCGCCATGGGAGAGGCCTCAAGCCCACTCCGGCAAATCGTTTCAAAATCATCGCGGTTATAGGCGACGCCGCCGCCGGTGCCGCCAAGGGTGAAGGCGGGGCGGATGATGGCGGGCAGGCCGACATATTCAATCGCCTCCATTGCCTCCGCTACACCGGCCTTGATGTCATATTTACCATTCGCCAGTTTAGGGGCTGCAATAATCGTCGCTTTGGGGTTCTCCAACCCGATCCGATCCATCGCCTCGCGGAACAACTTGCGATCTTCTGCCATTTCAATGGCTTCTCGCTTGGCCCCGATCAGTTCAACCTTATACTTTTCCAACACGCCCATATCGGCCAGCGCCAGTGCGGTGTTCAACCCGGTCTGCCCTCCCATCGTCGGCAACAGCGCATCCGGACGTTCCTTCTCAATAATCTTGGCGACGACCTCGGGGGTGATTGGCTCGATATATGTCGCATCCGCAAGCCCCGGATCGGTCATGATCGTCGCCGGGTTGGAGTTGACGAGGATCACGCGATACCCTTCTTCGCGCAGCGCTTTGCAAGCCTGTGCGCCGGAATAGTCGAACTCACACGCCTGCCCGATGACGATTGGCCCCGCACCGATAATCATGATGGATTGGATGTCGGTTCTTTTCGGCATGGTCACGGGCCCCCAAAGCGCAAAACTTCCGGGGTTATATCCAGCATGGGCTTGGGTGCAAGGTCGGAAATGCGCTCAGGCACGGCCCATCATCCAGATCGTCAGGCCGTAAAGCCCAACCGTCAGCAGCATTCCCGCGCCAAGTGCGATCCAGAACGAAACCCCCGCCCGCAGCAGCAAGGGGATCAGCACGAACATCGGCAGCGACGGAACGACGTACCACAAGGTCGCCGCCGCGTGATCGGCAAGGCGCACCGGATCTTGCGTGTCGCGCCAAAGCCAGATCATCCCAAGGATGGAGACAAGCGGCAGCGACGCAATCAGTGCCCCGAACCCGGCATGCCGCCGCGCCACTTCCGACGCCGCAGCAATCAAAACCCCCGAAATCGCCGCCTTGATGAAAAGATAGACCATGCAATCCCCTTCAGCACTTATTTGTCGCGCGCCACCATAACAACCCCGGCCCAGAAGCACACCCG
>NZ_JAKDLJ010000002.1 GCF_030452865.1 Pseudorhodobacter sp. | reverse complement strand
TGATTTGACCCGGAGGATTTCAGGTGTGTTCGCAGTGGCTGTCGGTTCCAGATCATTGCGGGTTGTGGCGAGGAAGGTCAGCAGGTCTGGCAGATTGTGCAGCGCTGGCAGCGTTGGGGGCAGCGGCGGATTGTTGCGCTGTGTCAACCTGCGGAATACGGTCGGGGTTGACACAGCGACGCCGGGGTTGGCCAGCACCAGCCACACCCTTGGCAGCGGGCGAGGGAGCGGCGTGATGATGTTTCCCACGCCCTGCATGCGGCAGGGGCGGTCACCGAGGCAGACGGGGACATCCGCGCCGAGGGCCAGAACGGCCGCGGTTGGCGGCAACGGCACCTGCCAAAGTGCGGCAAGGGCGCGCAGCGTGGCCGCCGCATCAGCAGAGCCTCCACCGATGCCGGAGGCGATGGGCAGATGCTTTTCGAGGGTGATCGCAGCGCCTTTGTGGAGGCCGAAGGCGCGGGCGGCACGCAGCACAAGATTGCCAGGGCTTGCCTTCAGCTTATCCGCCTGTGGACCGGTGATGTTGAGCGTCAGGTTTTCGGCCTCGGAAACGCGGATGCGGTCACCGGTATCGGCAAATACGACGAGGCTGTCGAGCAGATGGTAACCATCGGCGCGCTGACCGGTAACATGCAGCGCCAGATTGATCTTGGCGCAGGCTGTCTCACTTATCATTCGCAACATCAGCGAGGGATTTTGCGCCTTCTTCCTTCAGCACAGCGTCCAAGCCGATTTCCAGCTTGCGGCGCAAGCGGGTGGCCAGCGCCTCCTCCGGGTTGAACGACAGTGCGCGCCGCCATTGGAAACGGGCTTCCAGCTTGCGGTCGACGGCCCAGTAGACGTCGCCCAGATGATCAGTAACAGTCGGGTCGACCGGTTCCAGCAGGGAGGCGTGTTCCATCGGTTCCACGGCATCGGCATAGCGCCCGGCGAGGAAATAGCCCCAGGCAAGGCTGTCGATGATATAGCCGCTGTCGGGGCGTTGCGCCACGGCGCGCTGGATCATGGAAAGCGCCTCGTCGTAATTCTCCCCCCGCTCCAGATAGCTGTAGCCGAGATAATTCAAAACCTGCGGCTGATCGGGTTCCAGTTCCAGCGCCTTGCGGAAATCAGGCTCTGCCTTGTCCCACAGCTTTTGGCGTTCCAGCGTGATCGCGCGGCTGTAATAGACCGCCCAATAACCCGCAGTCGCAGGTTGTGGGATCAGGGCGATGGCGGCGTTATAAGCCTCTGTTGCTTCGGGCCAACGCTCTGCGCCGCGGAGCATATCGGCGAGAGCGAGTTGCAGTGACATCAGTTTGGGATTGCTGCGGATCTGGCCGCGCAGCACCTCCAGCGCCGCATCGAGTTTGCCTGCGGCCTGAAGCGCGCGGGCGCGTCCGATTTCAGCGGCATAGAAACCGCCGTCATCAGGGGGGACGGTGGCATAGGCTTCGGTCGCCAGATCGTATTGCTTCTGGTTTTCCAGCATCGCGCCAACCAACAGGATCGCGTCGGCAAAACCGGGGCGCAGATAGGTTGCGATGCGCGCATATTGCAGCGTGAACCCGTCCGAGGCTTCGCCGTTCAGCGCCACGGCGAGGGTGAAAAACACCTCCGCCAGCCCGTCGGTCGCGTTGCGGATGATGTCAAACGGAACCGGCTTGCCGGCGATCAGTTGTGCCCGCATTGCGGCAATGCTGGGGTCGCCTTCGCCCTGAAACGTCTTGTCCAGCAGTGTGAGTGCGTCAGCCGTCCGGTCCAACTGGCTAAGGATCTGGATATGTGCAATGGTGGCGCGGCGCAGCGACATGATGCTGCCCGGCTTGGCATCGCCAAACAATTTTTCGGCACCTTCGAAATCCCCGGCGGTGGCAAGGGCAAGTGCCTTGTGAAACTGGCCGAATGATTCCAGCCCCTTGGTCTTGATGATCCGGTCGAAGGCATCGAGAGCTTCGGTCATGCTGCCGGCACCAAGCTCCGCCCAAGCTTCGATCAGTCCGTCCAGCAACAATGCGCCGGTGCGGCCCCCTTCGACCGGTTTCAGCAGAGCGGCATAGTCTTCGCGCTTCGCTTCATCCGCGATCAGGGCGAGTTCGGCTGGTTGAGATTTCGTGCCAGTCACCGCGAGGCGTTTTGCCACTTCAATCGCGGCGTCGATGTTGCCCAATCCCAATTGCGCAATAATCGCGCCCGCCATCATGTCGGCATCACCGGGGGTCGCAATCAGCGCGCGGCTGTACCAATGAGCGGCTTCGTGGTAATCGGCGCTGTCACCCGCGACGCGCGCGGCCAGATACGCCCCCGGATCAAGCGTGTCTGTCGCGGTGTCAGCGCGCAGCAACGCGGGTTGCGCGCAAATCGCCAAGGCAGCAGCGGCAAGGGTGGGGCGAAATGGCATACTGGAGCCTCCGAAGCGGTTTGGGCCAACCTAGTGCGCGCTTCGGGGCAGCGCAATGCAACGCGTCGCGGAAAGGCGGGGTTTGCACCCCGCCTCGCGCGATTGTCACCTGATGTTCACATATTCGGATAGTTTGGCCCGTCACCGCCCTGTGGCGTGGTCCAGTTGATGTTTTGGCTTGGGTCCTTGATGTCGCAGGTTTTGCAGTGGACGCAGTTCTGGAAGTTGATCACAAAACGCGGGTCTTTGCCGTCTTCCGCCACCACCTCATAAACCCCCGCCGGGCAATAGCGTTGCGCAGGTTCGGCGTATTCCGGCAGGTTGACCGCAATCGGGATGGAGGGGTCTTTCAGGTGCAGGTGGCAGGGCTGCGACTCCTCGTGGTTGGTAAAGGAAAACGCCACATTGGTCAGCCGGTCGCATGACAGCACGCCATCGGGGCGCGGATAGGCGATGGGGGCAAAATCCTTGGCCTTGCCGGTCGCCGCCGCATCGGTCTTGCCGTGTTTCAAGGTACCAAGCAGCGAGAAGCCCAGAGTATTCGTCCACATATCAAACCCACCGGCCATCAGTGACGCGATAAGCCCGTATTTCGACCACAACGGCTTGACGTTGCGCACTTTTTTCAGATCTTTGCCGATGGCGCCCTCGCGCACTTCCGCCTCATATGCGGTCAGTTCATCACTGGCACGGCCCGCACCAATCGCCGCAAATGCCGCCTCCGCCGCCGCTTTGCCTGACAGCATTGCATTGTGATTGCCCTTGATGCGCGGCACGTTGACCATACCCACCGAACAGCCGAGAAGGGCCACGCCCGGCGCGACCATCTTCGGCATCGACTGGAAACCGCCTTCCGAGATCGCCCGCGCGCCGTAAGCCACGCGTTTGCCGCCTTTCAGCAATTCCGCGACCATCGGGTGATGCTTGAAACGCTGGAATTCCATGTAGGGGTAAAGATGCGGGTTCTGGTAGTTCAGGTGAACCACGAAGCCGACGTAAACCTGATTATTCTCAATATGATAGATGAACGATCCGCCGCCTGCGTTGCCGCCCAGCGGCCAGCCCATGGTATGCGTCACGGTGCCGAGCCGGTGTTTGGCGGGGTCAATCTCCCAGATCTCTTTCATCCCGAGGCCGAATTTCTGCGGTTCATGGCCTTTCGAGAGGTCGTATTTCGCGATGACTTCTTTCGCGAGTGACCCGCGCACACCTTCGGACAGGAACACATATTTGCCGTGCAACTCCATCCCCGGTTCATAGTTGGGGCCGGGGGTGCCATCGGATGCCAGCCCCATTTCCCCCGCAACAACGCCTTTCACCTCACCCTGGTCGCCATAAACCAGTGCCGAGCAGGACATGCCGGGGAAAACCTCAACGCCCAAGCCTTCGGCAACTTCGGCCATCCATCGGCAGACATTGCCCATGGACACGATGTAGTTGCCGTGGTTGTTCATCAACGGCGGCATCGGCCAGTTTGGCACCCGGATCTGACCGCCTTCGCCAAGCATGTAGAAATTGTCGACGACAACTTCGGTCTTGATCGGTGAGTCCATATTGCGCCAGTCGGGCAGCAGCGCGTCAATCCCGCAAGGGTCAAGCACCGCACCCGACAGGATATGCGCGCCCACTTCAGAGCCTTTCTCCAGAACTACGACTGTGAGGTCGGCATCCAACTGCTTCAACCTGATTGCAGCGGAAAGACCAGCCGGCCCTGCACCGACGATCACTACATCATATTCCATCGCTTCGCGTTCAACTTCGGCCATCTGGAGCCTCCCCTGCTTCTAAGTGGCGCCACCCGCGCGGTTTCAAAGCTATCGCTTTTGGTGTGGCTACCGCAGCAGGCCCGTGGTTTCAATCAGAACTGCACGAAACGCGGCGAAATCCCCGACTGACACCTGACACCGAGGCCTTGCACTGCCGCCACACGGCGAAGGCGCGCGCAGGTTTTGCCATTCTGCTTGCAATTGCTGCGGCGCTGCTATTGGGTAATCCCAAGCAAACCTGAAACAAGGTCATGGCCCGCAACGGCTGTGGCTTTCTTACTTTATACGAGTAGTGAAATGGAAAAAATTCCGATGACGCGCGCGGGGTTTACCGCGTTGGACGATGAATTGCGCCACCTGAAATCGGTGGAGCGCCCGGCCGTGATCCGTGCGATTGCCGAAGCCCGCGAACATGGCGATCTCTCCGAGAACGCCGAATACCACGCCGCGCGCGAAAAGCAGAGCTTTATCGAAGGTCGCATCAAAGAGGCGGAGGCGATTCTGTCACTGGCCGAAGTGATTGACCCCACCAAGTTTTCCGGCACTGTGAAATTCGGTGCGACGGTGACGCTGGTGGATGAAGACACCGACGAAAAACGCACCTATCAGATCGTGGGGGAGCCGGAGGCGGATCTGGAAAAGGGTCTGCTCAACATCCGTTCACCACTCGCCCGCGCCCTGATCGGCAAGGACGAAGGCGATACCGTGGATGTGAAAACCCCCGGTGGCCAACGCAGCTATGAGGTGGTTTCGGTCAAGTTTGTCTGACTGATTGACCGAACGCAGTGTTTGACAAAACCCCGGTGCAAGGCGAGACAGAGGGATGATCGAAGCGAAGGACCACATCACAGGGAACGGCACCGTCCTCCCCAGTGACAGCGCCAAACCCTCTGCCTCTGAAATGGTGGCATTGGGTCTGGCGATTGTCTGGGTGATCGCGGTTGTCGTGCAGCTTATCACTTCGCCGGGGTCTGTGCTGACAGGCCCACTGTCCATCCTCATGCTGCTGCTGGTGGTGTTCTTGCCGCTTGCGCTGCTTTGGGGCGTAGTGTCGACCGCGCGCACCATCCGGGTCTTGCGCGAAGAAGCCGCCCGGTTGCAGGTGGCGGTTGATGCGATGCGTCACGCCTACATCGTGGGGCAGCAAGGCGGTGGCAGCGATGTCTCCGTCGAAAAGAAACTGGATGAGATTGTCGCTGCACAGCGCAAAACGGAAACCGCGCTGGCGATGTTCACCTCGCGCCGCGACACGGCGCTGACGGTGCCATCGGCGGATCGTAAGGCGGCGCTGACAATGCCCGTAAAAATGCCGGGGGATGAACAACCGGCCTTGGCCCTCGGAACACCCGCAGAGGAATTGCGTGCGCCACTTTCAGTTGGTGATTTCGTGCGCGCCCTGCATTTCCCCGAAAGCCCTGAGGACAAGTCCGGTTTCCGCGCCTTGCGGCTGGCGCTGGAGGATCGCAAGACTTCGCGCCTGATCCGGGCTGCGCAGGATGTGCTGACCCTGCTCAGTCAGGAAGGTATCTACATGGATGACCTGAAACCCGAACGCTGTCGGACCGATGTATGGCGCCGTTTCGCCAGTGGCGAACGTGGGCGCGAAATTGCGGGTCTGGGCGGCATCCGCGACCGCTCCAGTCTTGCGCTGACATCTGCGCGCATGCGCGAAGACCCGGTGTTCCGGGACGCGGCGCACCACTTTTTGCGCAGCTTTGACAAGACCTTTGCTGAATTTGAAAAGAACGCGACCGATGCTGAATTGGCTGATCTGGCCGAAACCCGCACCGCGCGGGCCTTCATGCTGGTCGGGCGCGTGACCGGGACGTTTGATTGACCGCGATGATGCGAGTCGTCAAAGTTCCTTGACCATCGAAATCGAAGCGTCAAAGCCAAACAGATGGCGCAACAGGCCCAGACGTTCCGTCCGCAGGGCGACAAAGCCCAGTTGTTCATAAAGCGCGCGGGCGCGGGCGTTGCTGTCTATCACATCCAGCCTGACGGCGGGGTATTCGCGCGCCCGCGCCTCATCAAAGATCGCGTTGAGCAAAAGAGTTCCGACGCCCTGACCTTGCGCGGCAGGCACAACACAAATTCCGTCAATCAGGAAGCATCGGTTTTCCACATCCCGCTCCATCAGCGACAGCAGCACCCCGCGCCACGCTGCTCCGAACCAGCCGTAAACCGCACGCATCTGTGCGGAATCGCCGCCTGCCATTGATCCGGAATAGGATTTGAATCCAACCAGTCCGAGCAATTCGCCGTTGGGTGACAGGGCGGTCAGAGCATGGTCACTGCGCATTGCTTGTTCAAAAAACCGCAACGCGCGGTGTCGTGGCCCCATGACTCGCCCGAGTTTGCCGCCGAAGGCAGCCCAGTAAAGCGTTGCCGCGTCGGTGCGCAATTCATCGGGAATACCCCGATGAATAACTGCAATCACTGAGTCAGGCGCGGGTCACCTGCCTGCACCAGCAGCACACCATGGTTGTTGTTGGTGTCGGTATCGGTGAATTTCCGTCTCGATACATTGGGAAGGGCCGCAAAGGCATCCATCAGGGTTTTTGGATACCAGGTTTGCGGCAGGCTTTCAAATCCCGGCACGCCGCGCAGCACCGATGATACGGCCAGCGTGCAATGGGCCTTTTCCACCGCGCCGTAGGCCATTGCCCGTTGCATCGCGATTTCCGCGACTTCTGGGGAAACAATGATGGTTTGTTGCACCACATCGTATGTTATACGGGCATGGTAGTCGATGTAGAAATCGACCATCAGCGGCGTCATGCCGTAATGAACATCGTTGCGTTCTGGCAAATTCGGGTGGTGCCACGTCCCCGCCGGGTCAAACATCACCCGTTGCGAGCCGTTGATCAACAGTCCCGAATGCGCGCCAGAGCCGTTGCGCGTGGACAGCACGGTGAAAAGCGTGATCGAGGACGGGCCAGGATGGACATAGCGCGCGCGTGCTACGGCGTCATCAGGTGCCCATACCGGTTCAGCAGCGCCGCAGGCCGCCAGAAACAGAATGGCGATGAAACATAGGTATATGCGGCGCATCGTGCCCCCTTTTGGGCGCACACAAGCGCCATCATAGATCAGAAGATTTCAGGCGTTGACGAGGGCGATAAAAATCAAGGTGCCAATCGAAATGGCCGCGCCCCAAGCCATGAAGTGGATGAACCCGTCAAATGTCTTCTCATGGTCTTTGATGTCCATGCTGCCGTGCTTGTGGTCTTCGGCCATTGGGAGCCTCCTTCATGTGTCGCTGGTTCCTGCTTTAGCCTAAAGCAAAAGCGCTGTCACGGGGTCAAGGGTGATCAGTTTCAGACTTCGCCCAAATCCTGCGCCAGCCGGAAACCGATGCGGCGCACCGGCTCTCCGTCCGGGGATTCCTTGGAAGTGGCGCGCAGGATGACGTTCAACTGGCTGACGTGCTGGATGAGTTGCGTCCGGTTGCCGTTTTCATCCTTGCCATAAAAGGTAACGATATCGGGGTCGAAATAGCCCAGCCCCTCAATCCGCAGCACGCCGGCGGTGCTTCCGGTAAAGCCCATCGCAACCTCGTGATTCGTGTCGAGTTGTTCCTCGAAGTTCTTGAGGTACAGGATCACCCGCTCATAAGCCCATTCCGCCGGGCTTTTCTGTGAGATGGGTTTTTTTGCCACCGCATAGGGAAGCGGCATCTGTTCCGCAGTCGCCGGGGTGTTGGGGTCGGCATGGCTTGCCCTGCCACAGGGCATGGCGTTCGCTTCCATCACCTCGGCTGCGGTTTTTATCTCATCATTCATTCCGCACCCAGTTCCAAGCGCCATCTGGCCCCATGGTCCGGGAAACCTGCCCCAGATGCAAGAGGTGGTTGAGATGGGCGACCGCCTCCACCAGCGCCAAACCGTAGGCGGAACCGCTGATTTCGCGCTTGAAGATCGGCAGAAAACACTGGGCCGCCGTGTGGGGCGTGGCAAGATGGCTGCGCAGGCGGTCCAACGCGCCATGGTGATTGTCGATCATCTGACGCAGCCGCAAGGGCAGGCCGGTGAAGGGTAGTTTGTGACCGGGCAGGACAAGCTGATCTTCTTGCGCGAATGGGGCAAAACTTTCGCAACTTGCCAACCACTCCCCCAAGGGGTCGGCATCCGGTTCGGTCGGGTACACGCCGATATTGGCGGAAATGGAGGGGAGAAGCTGATCACCGCCAAGGATCAGGTTGTCATCCTGCGACCAGAATGTCGCATGTTCCGGCGCGTGGCCCTCGCCCGTCCGAATGGTCCAGTTGCGCGCGCCGATGGTGATGGTTTGGCCGTCTTGCAGGCGGGTAAAGCCAAGCGGCAAGGGTGCCACAACATCGGAAAAGTTGAAGGGGCGTTCCGCCATGCGCTGCGCCAGCAGGTCCGCAGGCATCCCCGCCGCGCGCCAGAATGCAACCTGCGCTGGCACGGGTTCGGATTGCACGTCAAGGCACAGCATCCGGGCATAAAGCCAAGATGTGCGGGTGGTGCAAAGCGTCGCCCCTTGTGCCTGAAACCAACCAGCCAGACCAATATGATCTGGGTGATAATGCGTCACGATCAACCGAGCGACGGGTTTGCCCGCCAAAGGACCGTTGAGCAGGCGTTGCCAGATCGCGCGGCTGCGTTTGCTGTCAAATCCGGTGTCGATGACTGTCCAGCTATCGCCGTCATCGAGCGCAAAGATATTCACATGATCAAGCGCCATCGGCAAAGGCAAACGCATCCAAAGCACGCCGGGCGCCACCTCCAGCGCTTTGTCCTCGGCCGGGGGCGCGTCGAACGGATAGCGGATGCCTGCCGAAAGATCCTTCACGCCGACAGGTCCGCATCCGACAGGGCATAAAGCCCCGCCGCACCAACGCGAAGCTGCGCCAGAAGCGCTGCATGTTCGGGCAATAGCCGCTTGATCGCCACACGGGCCAAGGCGGTACGCGGGCCATCGCGGCCTTCTGCCATTGCGGCGCAAAGGTGATAGTGGCTGCCAAGGATACGGGCAAAGGCGCGCTGATAGGCGACGGCACCAGCAAACCGATCATTCATATTCTGCGCCAGCAAGGCTTCGGTTGCTTCGTGCAGGGCTTCGGCGGCGTTCCAGACGGCAGTTGCCATGTTCGGGTATTGGCTGCGCACACCATGGGCATTCTCGCGGATTTCCTCGATCAGGCGGAACGCCGCCTCGCCGCCGTCCATCATCTTGCGACCGACAAGATCCATCGCCTGAATCCCGTTGGTGCCTTCGTAAATCGCCGTAACCCGCACATCGCGCAAATACTGCGCGGCCCCGGTTTCCTCAATAAACCCCATGCCACCATGCACCTGAATCCCCATATCGGCCACCGCAATCCCGGTATCGGTGCCGAAGGATTTGTTGACAGGTGTCAACAATGCTGCCCGCGCCTGCCAGTCCGGCGACCCCGTGGCTTTCGCCATGTCGATCGCCACCGCACAGGCCAGCGCGATCGCGCGGGCGCTGAAAACTTCGGCTTTCATCACCGCCAGCATCCGGCGCACATCGGCGTGACCGATGATGGTGGGACTGCCCTCAACCGGCGTTTTGCCCTGCCTGCGGTCCATCGCATAGGCGAGCGCGTGTTGATACGCGGCTTCGGCCACCGAAATGCCCTGCACCCCAACGCCAAGCCGTGCGTTATTCATCATGGTGAACATCGCGGCCATGCCCTTATGGGCCTCACCGATCAGCCAGCCGGTCGCCCCATCATATTGCATGACAGCGGTGGGGGAGCCGTGCAGACCCAGCTTATGCTCCAGACTGACCACTTGCAGCGCGTTGCGATCACCGGGGTTGCCATTGGCGTCAGGAATGAATTTCGGCACCATGAACAGGCTGATGCCCTTGGTCCCCGCCGCCCCGTCGGGCAAGCGGGCGAGCACCAGATGACACACGTTCTCTGTGAAATCATTGTCGGCCCAACTGATGAAGATTTTCTGCCCCGTGATCGCATAGGTGCCGCCGCCCTTCGGCTCCGCCTTGGTCCGAAGCGCGCCAACATCGGACCCGGCTTGCGATTCCGTCAGGTTCATCGTGCCGCACCATTCGCCGGAAATCAGCTTGGGGATATAAAGCGCCTTGATCTCATCGCTCGCGTGATGTTCCAGCGCCTCGATTTGGCCTTGGGTCATCAACGGGTTCAACTGCAACGACAGGCAGGCGGACCCCATCATCTCATTCACCGCTGTCGTCAGTGCCATTGGCAGACCCATGCCGCCGAATTCCGGGCTGGCTGCAATCGAAACCCAGCCTCCCTCGACAATCGCGCGGTAGCCTTCGGCAAAGCCGGGGGAGGTGCGCACGACCCCGTTTTCCAGCTTTGCCGGGTGCAGATCGCCGGGCCGCTGCAATGGGGCCAAGACGTTTTCGCATAGCTTGCCCGCTTCCCCCAGGATCGCTTCTACGGTGTCGGGGGTGGCGTCGGCAAACATCTCGCTGTCCGCGACCTGCGAAAACCCGACCACATGATCGAAGATGAACTGAAATTCGGCAAGCGGGGCGCGGTAAGGCATCGGGTTCTCCTTGTGGCAAAGTACGGCATCGGCTTGGCAAATGATGCAGATCCAAGTATGTCCGGAGCTGCGCCGAAGATGAACCCTCGCCGCCAACGCTTCAAGGTCAACGCTGCGTCACAATGTCGAATGAAACCGCAATCCTCGAACCGTCGCCACAAGGCATTTCCCGCGCTGCGACAATTCTGCAAGCGGGTGGGCTTGTCGCCTTTCCGACCGAGACCGTCTATGGCCTTGGGGGTGATGCCCGCAATGGTCTTGCAGTGGCGCGGATTTACGAAGCCAAGGGGCGGCCCGCGTTCAACCCGTTGATCGTGCATGTTCCCGATCTGGAGACCGCCCGCGAATACGCCATTGTTTCCCAAGCAGCTGAGGCTTTGGCGAGTGCCTTCTGGCCCGGCCCGTTGACACTGGTTCTGCCGCAAGTGACCGGGTCGGGCCTGTCTCCCTTGGTGACTGCGGGGCAGTCTTCGGTCGCGATCCGCGTGCCGGCGCATCCGGTCGCAGTGGCGCTGCTGCGGGCGTTTGGCGGGCCGCTGGCGGCGCCATCTGCCAACCCTTCGGGGCGGATATCAGCGACCCGCGCCGCGCATGTCATGGATGGGCTTTCCGGGCGCATTGATGCGGTGATTGATGGTGGTGCATGCGCGGTTGGCGTGGAATCCACCATCGTCGGCATGGTCGATCAACCTCAACTTCTGCGCCCCGGTGGGGTGACGGTGGAGGCATTGGACGCCGTGTTGGGGCATGCGCTGACATCCGGGGGGAGTGCTGAAGCGCCGACATCGCCGGGCCAGCTTTTATCGCATTACGCGCCGCGTGCGGGTGTTCGGCTGGATGTTCTCGCCCCGAAACCGGGCGAGGTTTGGGTCGGTTTCGGGCCGGGTTGCGTGGGCGCTGACCTGACGCTCTCGCAGAGTGGCGATTTGCTGGAGGCGGCGGCAAACCTGTTTCACATCTTGCGCGCGGCCGATGCCATTGCGGGCGCGGTGGGGATTGCCTTTGCGCCAATCCCTGAAACCGGCCTGGGCCGCGCCATCAATGACCGTTTGCGCCGGGCTGCCGCGCCTCGTTCCTGAAGTGAACCCGGCTTGAAGGGCCGGGTTGTCAGGTATTTTTGCCAAGATGAAATCAGCAGTCAGAGTCGAAACCCCTAGTCGCGGCTTGGAATTTTCAACCCGCGTTGTACCGCAGGACGCGCCAGAAAGCGGTCCAGATAGGCGGGGGTGTTTTTCAACTTGCCCCAACCCGCAATGTCGGCGGCCTGATAGTAATTCTTCAGCGAGTTCAACCACGGGCCGATCGCGATATCGGCAATGGAATAGGGACCGGCGATCCAATCCTTGCCTTGCAGCGCGCCCTCCAGCACGTTCAGCAGACGTTCGGCCTCAGCGCGGAAGCGTTCCTTCGGGCGCGGGTCTTCAATCTCTTTTCCCGCAAAGTGGTGGAAATAGCCAAGTTGGCCGAACATCGGCCCAAGCCCGCCCATCTGGAACATCAGCCATTGCAACACCTGATATCTCTGCGCGTCCGGCAGAAACCGGCCTGATTTCTCCGCCAGATAAATCAGGATCGCGCCGCTTTCAAACAGAGCCAGCGGTTTACCGCCGGGCCCGTTGGGGTCGATGATTGCGGGGATTTTGTTGTTGGGGTTCAGCGCCAGAAACTCCGGCGTCATCTGGTCATTCTTGCCGAAATCGACCAGATGCGGTTCATATTCCATCCCCATCTCCTCCAGCGCGATGGAGATTTTGACGCCATTGGGCGTTGTCAGCGAATAGAGCTGCAAGATGCTTGGATTGCTGGCGGGCCAGCGTTTTGTGATTGGGTGATCGGCCAGTTGTTGCAATTTCGTTTCCTTTCGTTTGTATTGCCACAGCTATGCACAAATTCCCCCTGAAAAACCCGGATTAAATATGCAAGAATATGCGGGCGCTTGTGCGCATGTGAACAAGGTTGGCGAACGAGCCGGGACTGACACAAAAGAGGACATGGAAATGCTTAACGAATTCAAAAACTTCATCGCAAAAGGCAATGTGATGGACATGGCGGTGGGGATAATCATCGGCGCGGCTTTCACGGCCATCGTCTCCTCCCTTGTCGGCGACCTGATTAACCCGATCATCGGCCTGATCATCGGCGGGATTGATTTTTCCAACATGTATGTGGTGTTGAGCGGCGATGTCCCTGCTGGCACCGGGTTGGCGGCGGCGCGCGAAAGCGGGGCGGCGGTGTTTGCTTATGGCTCGTTCATCATGGCGGTCCTGAACTTCCTGATCATCGCGTTTGTCGTCTTCATGCTGGTCAAGATGGTCAACAGAGTGAAAGATGCCGCCATCAAGAAGGAAGAGGCGGTTCCAGGCGCGCCCGCAGGCCCGACTCAGGAAGAACTGCTGGTCGATATCCGCGATTTGCTGAAGGCTCAGCGGTAAATTCCGGTCGAAAAGTGAACCGGCCCGCAGTATCCTGCGGGTCGGTTATTTTCTGTAGCTGCGGCTACAGAAGTGACGCTGCCGCAACCGTGGGCAGACCCAGCGCTTCGCCAACGGCTGCGTAGGTCAGTTTGCCCGCATGGGTGTTCAACCCCGCCAGCAGATGTTTGTCATCGCTACAGGCTTTTTTCCAACCTTTGTTGGCAAGTGCCAGCATGAAGGGCATCGTCGCATTGCCCAATGCCAGCGTTGACGTGCGCGCGACCGCGCCGGGCATGTTGGCAACGCAATAATGCATGATGCCATCCACCTCATAAATCGGATCATGGTGGGTGGTCGCGTGCGAGGTTTCAAAACAGCCACCCTGATCAATCGCCACATCCACCAGTGCCGCGCCGGGTTTCATCGTGGCAAGCTGCGCGCGGCTGATCAGTTTGGGGGCAGCGGCCCCCGGCACCAGCACTGCGCCGATCACCATATCGGCGGTTCTGATCTGTTCCGCCGTCGCGGCCGCAGAGGCATATTGCGTCATCAAGCGCCCTTGCCACAGATCATCCAGCCAACTTAGCCGCGCCAGCGATTTGTCGAGCACCGTCACATTGGCCCCCATGCCGATCGCAACACGCGCCGCAGCCGTCCCAACCACACCGCCGCCGATCACCACGACATTCGCGGGCAAAACCCCCGGCACACCGCCGAGCAACACCCCGCGCCCACCATTGGCCTTTTGCAGCGTCCATGCACCGACCTGCGGTGCAAGCCGCCCCGCCACTTCGGACATCGGCGCCAGCAGAGGCAATCCGCCCCGCGCATCGGTCACGGTCTCATAGGCAATCGCGGTGACGCCGGATTTCAGCAAATCCTCGGTCTGGGCGCGGTCGGGCGCCAGGTGCAGATAGGTGAACAGCACTTGTCCGGCGCGCAAGCGCGCGCGCTCCACCGGTTGCGGCTCCTTCACTTTCACGATCATCTCGGACTGGGCAAAGACATCTTCTGCCGTAGCGGCGATTTTTGCGCCGGCTGCGGTATAGTCATCATCGTTAAAGCCCGCGCCAACCCCGGCACCGGTTTCGACCAGAACCTGATGGCCATGGACAACGGCCTCACGCGCGGAATTGGGCGTGAGGCCAACGCGAAATTCTTGCGGTTTGATTTCCTTCGGGCAGCCAATCTTCATGTGAATCTCCCTGATTTCAGAAAAGCAATACTACGCCGATCCACGCAAAATTCTTTGATTTCTGGGTGACAATTGGCCAAGTTTTGCGTATGATCTTCGAAAATTTGCCGATAAACGTGAAGGAAAGCAACGTGGACCTTGACCTTGACGCAACAGATCGCCGTATCCTGACAGTCCTGCAAAGGGAAGGGCGCGTGACCAATGCGGAACTGTCAGAGCGCATCAACCTGTCGCCCTCGGCCTGTCATCGCCGGGTGCAGCGGCTAGAGGAGGACGGTTTTATCGCGGGCTATGTTGCCTTGCTCGATGCCCGGCGGATGGGGCGGCCGACCACGGTTTTCGTGGAAATAACCCTTCAGGGCCAAGCCGACGAGATACTGGACAAGTTTGAGCGTGAGGTTGCGCGCGTCCCGGATATTCTGGAATGTCATTTGATGGCGGGTTCCGCCGACTACCTGCTGAAGATTATCGCGCAGGATACCGAAGATTTTGCGCGTATCCACCGCCAATACCTTGCACGTCTGCCGGGTGTCGCGCAGATGCAGTCCAGTTTCGCATTGCGGACAGTGGTGAAAACCACCGCGATGGCGGTTTAGCTGCGCTGAAACGCCTTTGGCGCGTCAGATCGGGCTTGGGCCGCGCCATTTGCGACGCAGGTGGCGGAATACGGCAAACGCGATAATCGCGGCATAAATCAGGTCCAGCATCACCACAAGCAACCAGAACCGTGTGACCATCAGCCCGACGATCACCGCGCCCGCCAGCAAGACCAATACCTGCCATTCGCGTTTGACCCGCACCGCCTTGGACGACAGCGTCGGCACTTTGCTGACCATCAGCCAACCGACAAGCGCGATCCAGAGGCCGAAAAGGAGTGGCATATTGCGTGCATCCAGCAAACCGTAATGGGTCAGGAACACCGGCAGGAGCGCCAGCATCGCACCTCCCGGTGCCGGTACACCGACGAAATGGGGCTTGCCGCTGGGCGGTGGATCATCGCGAGACACATTGAACCGCGCGAGCCGCAGACAGGCACAACAAATGTAGATCAGCGCGAACATCCAGCCGGTGACATAATCCCGGCTCATCGCGAATTGATAGACCAGCAACCCCGGCGCGACGCCGAAACACAGGAAATCGGAAAGGCTGTCCAACTCCCCCCCGATGTCACTGGAAGCGTTCAGGCGGCGCGCCAAAAGCCCATCCAACCCGTCAATCAACGCAGCAAAAATGATCAGCGCGGCGGCAATGTCATAGCGCCCCACCAGCACGAAACGGATTGCGGTCAGTCCCGAACACAGCCCGAGGATGGTCACCATGTTCGGCAACATCAACAGAAGCGACAGGGATTCCCGTCTTTGCCGGGGGTTTTCCGTCATCTTTCGCGTCCCATCCGCTCCACTTCGGTTGATTGCAGATCGGCCAGCACGGTTTCGCCCGCCACCATGGTTTGACCAAGGCAAACCATTGGTTCCACGCCCTCGGGCAGATACACATCAAGGCGGGAGCCGAAACGGATCATGCCGAACCGCTCACCGGTCAACAGTCGCGCGCCCTCCGGAACTTCGCAAACGATGCGACGCGCCACCAGCCCCGCGATTTGCACCACCGCCAGATCACGGCCATCGGCCATGCGCACGACCAAAGCGTTGCGCTCATTATCCTCGCTGGCCTTGTCGAGGGAAGCGTTGAGGAATTTGCCGGGGCGGTAAGCGATTTTCGTCACCTGTCCGGCAATCGGCAACCGGTTCACATGGCAGTTGAACACGTTCATAAACACCGAAATGCGCATCATCGCGTCGGGTCCAAGGCCCAATTCTGCTGGTGGCACCGCCGGTTCCAGCAGTGAAATCACACCATCGGCAGGGCTGACGATCAACCCGTCCCGCGTTGGCGTCACTCGCTTGGGATCGCGGAAAAAATAGTAGCACCAGATGGTCATGCCAAGTCCGATCCATCCCAGCGGCTGCCAGATGAAGAACAGGACCAGTGCCACCACCGCAAAGATCGGGATGAAACGCCAACCCTCACGGTGGATCGGCTTGATAACGGTGGACAGCATGGAAGCGGACATATCTTGGCCTCTCGGTCATTTCGGAACCTGCTTTTGCCATAGAAACCCCGCCCCGACAATCCGCCGCGGTTTTGTGGGTTTCAGGGAACGATCAGGCCGGCCTTGGCGTTGATTCATCGCGAGTGAATTTCCAAAGGAGGCGGTCATGGCGCAATTCAAGGTCGGCGATCACGTCAAATGGAACTCAGAGGCGGGTCATGTCAGCGGTACGATCATCAAGGTTCACCACAGCGATTTTGACTACAAGGGCCACACACACCGGGCCAGCAAGGACGACCCGCAATATGAGATCAAAAGCGACAAGACCGATCACATTGCCGCACACAAGGGGTCGGCCTTGACCAAGCTGTGATGAAAAACGGCTTTGCAACGATCGGTCATTCCAACCGCCCGGTGGAGGAGTTTCTGGCGATGCTGCGCGAGGCGGGCGTGACTCTGCTTGTCGACGTACGGTCTTTTCCACGCTCCCGCAGCAACCCCGAGTATAACATAGAGCGATTGCCGGAAGCTTTGGAGCAGGTGCAGATCGCCTATCTGCATATGCCCGAATTGGGTGGTCGCCGCCCGCGTCAACCCGGGGTGGATGCGGCGGTAAACGCGCTGTGGCGTGTGCAGAGTTTTCACAACTACGCGGATTATGCGCTTTCCACTGCGTTCACCGAGGCGTTGGCGGAGTTGATCGAACTTGGCCAATCGCGCAAAGCTGCATTGATGTGCGCAGAGGCAGTCTGGTGGCGCTGTCATCGCCGGATCATCACGGACTATCTTTTGCTGAACGGTCATCCGGTGCAGCATTTGATGCAGCCGGGACGGGCCGAGGAAGCAATGTCGACCCCCGGCGCAAGGCTGCGCGCTGATGGCAAGGTGATCTACCCGGCAGGCTGAGCCCTATCCGCGCCAGGCCAGCAACACCGCGCCCGCAGCCATCAGTCCCACACCCAGCCAGTTTGGCGCGCTCAAATGCTCCCCCAGAAACAGCGTGGCGAAAATCGCGACCAGAACCACGCTCAACTTGTCGATTGGCGCCACGCGCGCCGCATCGCCCAGCTTCAGCGCCCGGAAATAGCACAGCCACGATGCCCCGGTGGCAAGCCCGGACAAGACCAGAAACACGTAGGACCGCGCAGAGATCTTGGCAGGAGAAAATCCTTCACGGCTCAGGAAGGCGATCAGGGCAACCAGAACCAGAATGACCACGGTTCGGACCAATGTTGCGCTGTCTGAGGGTACATCCGTCACGCCAACCTTCGCCAGAATCGCCGTCAGGGCTGCGAACCCCGCAGATGCGAGCGCCCAGAATTGCCATGTCATCTGCATCATATTGCTCCCTTTTTCGCGGAACCCTGCGCTTCGTTGGACCAAAAAGCAAAAGGAAAACCCCCAAGCTTGCGCGAGGGGGTTGACCTTGACAGCGGGTTGCCCCGCCAGTGTTCGCATAACTCGAACGGGAAATTACGCCCCGTTTTCGCGCTGTAGCTTCTTGCGTGCGAGCTTGCGCGCACGCCGGATGGCTTCAGCTTGCTCACGGGCTTTCTTGACGGAGGGTTTCTCGAAATGTTGCTTGAGCTTCATTTCCCGAAAAACGCCTTCGCGCTGGAGCTTTTTCTTGAGGGCCCGAAGGGCCTGTTCGACGTTATTGTCGCGGACGCTGACCTGCATGTGGTTTTCACCACCTTTCTAGGTTAAATTTGCACGGATGTGCAGGCTTGCGCCCTATAGCAAAGGGGCTGCGGCTTGTCTACCGTGCGCTGATCCGCAGGAAGGGCAGACGACAATGGAAACCAAGGAAAATCACGCGGAGCCGGAAAGCCAACAAGAAAACGGGGTGGAGCGGGCAAAACAAGCGATTTTGCAAGCCGCAATCCCGCATGTCGCCTTCGAGGGTTGGTCGGATGCCAGTTTTCGCGCTGCGATTGCTGATTCGGAGGTGGCACCCGGCTTGGCCAGTGCGCTTTATCCGCGCGGCGGGTTGGATCTGGCGCTTGAATTCCATCGCCGGGGCGATACCGATATGGTCGAAAAGCTGGCGGCAACCGATCTGACGAACATGCGTTATACCGCCCGTGTGGCTTACGCCATCCACACCCGGCTGGCGGATGCTGACCGCGAATTGGTGCGGCGTGGCACCACATTGTTCGCCTTGCCACAAAACGCAGCGGAAGGCGCGCGGGCGATCTGGGGCACCGCAGACGCCATCTGGAAGGCGTTGGGCGACACCTCTACCGACTTCAACTGGTACACCAAACGCATGACACTCTCGGGTGTCTATGCCTCCACAGTGCTGTTCTGGTTGGGCGATGACAGCCCCGGCAACGCAGCGACCTGGGATTTCCTTGACCGCCGGCTTGCCGATGTAGGGCAGTTCGAAAAGTTCAAAGCGGGGCTACGCGACAACCCCCTGACACGGAGCCTGCGCGAAGGGCCGTTTTCCAGTGCCTTTGCGGTGTTCGACAAGGTAAGGATGCCGGGTATGCCACGAATGCCGGATGATCTTCCCGGCAGATACCGGCGCTGAGGCAGAAAGAGATGAAGATGACAGTTCCAGACACGATGCAGGCCATTGAAATCACCGAACCCGGCGGGCCGGAGGTTCTGACCCTGACCAAGGTTCCGGTTCCACTTCCGGGTCATGGTCAGATCCTGATCCGCGTGGCCTATGCCGGGGTCAACCGCCCCGATGCGTTGCAACGCGCAGGGTCTTACGCGCCGCCCGCCAATGCCTCCCCCCTGCCGGGGTTGGAGGCATCAGGCCGTGTTGCGGCAATCGGTCCGGGTGTGACGCGCTGGGCAGTCGGCGATGCGGTTTGCGCCTTGCTGCCGGGTGGCGGCTATGCCGAATACGTCCTTACGGCTGCCGACCATGTCTTGCCGGTGCCCGAAGGGATGTCGTTGGATCAGGCCGCCTGCCTGCCGGAAACCTGTTTCACGGTCTGGTCCAACATGGTTATGCGCGGTGGCCTGAAAGCGGGGGAGCGGTTTTTGGTGCATGGTGGCACCTCCGGCATCGGCACAACCGCGATCCAGATCGCGCGCGCGTTCGGCGCACGCGTCTTCACGACTGCCGGTTCGGATGAGAAATGCGCCGTTTGTACCGGACTGGGTGCGGAAATCGCGGTGAATTACAAGGAAGCGGATTTCGTCAAGCTGGTGACAGACGAAGGCGGCGCCGATCTGATTCTGGATATGGTCGGCGGTAGCTATCTGCCCCGCAATATCCGCAGCCTTGCCGATGATGGCCGCCTTGTGCAGATCGCGTTTCTGACCGGGCCGAAGGTGGAGTTGAACTTTGCCGAAATGATGGTGCGGCGGTTGACGATCACCGGTTCAACCCTGCGCCCGCAATCAGACCTTGCCAAAGCCCGCATCGCGGCGGAAGTGGAGCGTCACGTCTGGCCGATGATCGCGCGCGGTGCCATGCGTCCGGTGATGGACAGCGAATTCCCGCTGGCCGATGCCGCCGCCGCCCATCGCCAGATTGAAAGCCCCGGCCATATTGGCAAGATCGTGCTGAAAGTCGGGGGCTGACGCGGTGGCGCCGGGCAGGGTGCAACAACGGAGGATCAGGTGAACGAACCGGTATTTGAACCCTATTCACCACTCAATCAGCCAAAGCCCGTGGCCCCGGATGTCTGGGTAGCGGACGGTCCGGAAATCAGAATGCGCTATTTGGGCGGCACGGTGCCTTTTCCCACCCGGATGACGATCCTTCGCCTGCCGGGCGGTGGTTTATGGCTCCATTCCCCGACCGAACCGACCGAGGCGCTTTTTGATGCGGTGGCTCGCCTTGGCCCGATCGAGCATATCATCGCGCCCAATACCCTGCATTATTGGTGGGTGCCGGAATGGCATCAACGCTTCCCCGAGGCGCGCTTGCATGCCGTGCCGGGTTTGGCCAAACGCGCAACACGCGACCTCCCCCCGATGGAGCAGCTTGGCGAGGTGCCTGACCCGGCGTGGGCGGGTGTGATTGAACAGGTCATCGTTCCGGGTGGCCTGTTGTCAGAGGTGGATTTTTTCCACCGCCCCAGCAAAACGCTGATCCTGACCGATCTGATCGAGAATTTTGAACCAAAGCGCGTCCGTTCCCGCTTTTGGCGTTGGACGATGCAGGCGTTTGGCGCGGCGGATCCGGATGGCAAGGCACCTTTCGATATGCGGTTGAGCTTCTGGCGGCACCGCAAGCCATTGCGCCGCGCAGTACAGCAGATGATCGACTGGAGCCCAGAGCGGGTTCTTCTCGCGCATGGTCGTTGGTATGACCGCGATGGCACGGAAGAATTGCGCCGCGCGTTTCGCTGGGTGGTTTGAGCGGCGAGTGGCAGGGTTTACCGAACCGCCCCCAGAGCCGCGTCTGTCAAGGTGCAATCTCGGATGGTGTCGCTGCCGCAAGGGCGCGGTGACAGGTCTTTGTTCAGGCAGATTCGTACTTCTTCAATCATTCCTGCCTCGCAAGTAACAGTCACCATGTCCTTACTCAGCTTCGGGTTTGCCGCCAGAAAAGCCTCCTCGACCACCGACGCGGGAACATCAAGCGACTTGTTGATCTTGGTGAAAATATCCGGGATCACGACGGAGCCATAAGCCTTGCGCGCGGTCGCATAGTAGTCCTCCGCCGACAGGCCGGCGCAGCGCCCGTGCTTTTTCCACTGATACCACGCCAGCCCCGCGCCGCCCATGATGTCTTGCATTGCTGCCGATTGGCTGCGGGACGGATCGCGCGCAGTCGTGCGGCAATACGCGGGCCAGCCGTTCTCAAACTGCGGCCAAAGCCCGTGGAGTGTGAAGGTCAACCCTTTTCCCGGCAGGCATTGGTCTTCTCCGCGAGCATCGCCTTCCAGCGCGCACCAGTTCGCAGACCAGCTCAACGCCATCACATAATAGTCGAAATTTCCGGCTTTTTCGCCATCTGCCCGCGCCATCACGCCCGAAAACGCCACAACAAGCCCGATCACCACCCCAAAAATACGCATTTTCTCTTTCCTCTGCCTGCACGGCCCCTTATATGCATCCCAGACTTCCCCGAAAACGACGAAGACGCGAGGCACCGCCCGCAGCCGTTTTCCCGGCACGGAAGGGAATTGTAAAGGAGTGTTGCGATGAACAAGCCACTGATGTCCAAAGCAACCGCCGTCTGGCTGGTGGACAACACGACCCTGACCTTCAAGCAGGTTGCGGATTTTTGCGGCATGCATGAGCTGGAAGTGCAAGGCATCGCCGATGGGGATGTGGCCACCGGGGTCAAAGGTTTTGACCCGGTATCTAACAACCAGTTGGAACCCGGTGAGATTGAAAAAGGTCAGGCTGACCCCGCCTATCGGCTGAAGTTGAAATTCATCGCCTCTGCTGTGGGTGAGGAAAAACGTCGCGGTCCGCGCTATACCCCGCTTTCCAAACGTCAGGACCGCCCGGCGGCGATCCTTTGGCTGGTGAAATTCCATCCCGAACTGACCGATGGTCAGGTGGGCAAACTGGTCGGCACCACCAAGCCGACGATTCTGGCAATCCGGGAGCGGACGCACTGGAACATCAACAACATCACCCCGATTGACCCGGTAGCGCTGGGCCTGTGCAAGCAGACCGAACTTGATGCCGCGGTTCAGGTCGCCGTTCGCAAGAAAGCCGCAGAAGGCACTGTGATGTCGGATGATGAACGTCGCAAGCTGGTTTCCACTGAACAGTCATTGGGTATGCCGGACGAGCCGAAAATGCCATCGTCAATCGCGGGGCTGGAGAATTTCACCCATGCCGACCGTGAAGAAAAGTCCGCCGATTATTCCGACGCGGACAGCTTCTTCAACCTGCCGGAAGCTGATGAGGATGACGACGAGGATGACGACGGAATTGATCCGCGTCGCTAGAATTGATCACCTGTAAGCGGATATGAAACCCCCTGCGCCATGTGGCGTGGGGGTTTTTCGTGAGGGTTCGCTCAACGGAAAAACCGGTCTTTGGTAGGCGCAACCCAAAGCCTTCGTCGGTTTGGCAGCCCTTGATGCACATCGGAGATCGACAAACTTGCGATCACGCGGAAGCAACGCGAGTTTTGGCCCGCTGCTGATAGGTGAGTAATAAAACTCAGACTCTATCGCGGTCCACCTATGCCAAATCTTTGTTTCCTAACACATAGACCACTGCTTCAAATCTGTCGCCGTCGATTTCCAGCTCACCCGTATGGTCCAATTTCATTCCCAGACGTTCCATGACCGCAATTGATCGCTGATTTGGCACGTCGCTGATTGAGATTACCCGCGCTGAATTGAGTGTTGAAAAGGCGTGGGCAATCCATGCTTTTGCAGCCTCTGTTGCATAGCCTTGCCCCCAATGTATGGGCAAGAGCCGCCAGCCGATTTCCAGATCGTCGGGATACCAATCCTCAATAGACAATCCACACACACCAAGAAATGCTCCGTCCGCTCGGCGCTCGACGGCGACCTTACCATAGCCAAATTCGCCCAACGTCCGGTTGTTATACTCAGTCTCGGCAAGTGTTTTGTCTGCGCTACGTGGCCCTCCGAGCCAGCGCATGACTTCGCTCTGGAGGTTCATCGCAATATTTGCCAATTGGTCCGCGGGTTCGAAGGCCCGAAGCCGCAATCTTTCCGTCAGAAGTTCCATGCTCAACCTCCGTTTCGTTTATGCCAAATACGTTGAACATGCCGTGGGCAAGATGCGTCTGCGTTGTTCACACGTTGCATATTGAGTTGTTAGTGTGTGCGCAAAGGTTGGCGTACACAATTGCTGGAAGCCGGGAAATCTGGTCGGAGCGAGAGGATTCGAACCTCCGACCCCCTGCTCCCGAAGCAGGTGCGCTACCAGGCTGCGCTACGCTCCGACCGTGAGGCGGGGGTTAAACCGATCATCTCGGTTTTGCAAGAGGGCGGGTGGCGCCGTCTGACGAATTTCTTTGCGACATCGGCAGCAGCTTTCAACGCTTCAGCATCAGGCTGATGCGTGGCAGGATCCCGGTTTCGGGGCGCGAGCGTGACTCCAGAACCGGCGTGTTGCGAGAGGTTTTGGCGCGGCCTTCACGCAGCACGATGTAAACACCACTGGCCATGATGATGCTTGCGCCGATCAGGGTATAGCGGTCGATGCCTTCGTTGAAAATCAGATAGCCGTAAAATGCCGCCCAAAGCATCTGGCTGTATTGCATCGGTGCCACGATCACCGCCTCGGCGGCGCGGTAGGCCTTGATGGTGAAAAACCCCGCGATGAAGCCAAAGCACGCAATGACCGCGACCATGCCGAGATGTTCTATCGGCATCGGGTGATAGACAAAGGGCAGTGCCGCACCCATGACAACAAAGTTAGCCAGCATCGGGAACAAGAGCAGCACAACCGCCCGTTCCACTTGCCCGATTTTGCGCACGATCACCGAAGTCAGGGAGGAGGCGACCGCCGCGGTCAAGGCTGCGGCATGGCCCCAGCCCAGTTGCGCCCCGGTCGGGCGCAGCACAATCATAACGCCGATCATGCCGACCACTACGGCCAAGCCACGGCGAACCCCTACCTTTTCGCCCAGAATTGGAATCGCAAGCAAGGTGATCAGCAAAGGAGTGGCAAACAGGATCGCGTAGGTTTGCGCCAAAGGCAGCACCGAGAACGCATAAAACGCCGTGAAACCAGTACAAATCGAGGAAACGGTACGCAGAAATATCCACCATGGGTGGTGCGGGCGCAGATTTCCATCGCTGCGGTCGCTGATCAGCATCAGCGCCACCAATGGAAAGCTGAGGGTGACCGAGAAAAAGATGATCTGGATCGGTGAATATGTCCCGCCCAGAAATTTGACGAACACGTCATGCGTGGAATAAATCGCAAAGGCGAACAGGGCCAACATGGCGCCTTTGAGGTTTGATTTCGCTTCCAGCATGACAGTCTCGATTTGCCCAACCGTTCCACCCCTGCTGATGAGCGTGTTAGCGCTAAAATGCAAGGGCCGCGCCCTGTCATTACCAGAAACCGCAGCAAAGCAATTCCTGGCAATCCCATCGACGGAGGGTGGAAGTATTCCCGGAAAGGATCAGAGGCTCGCGTCCAGCGCCGCCAAGATCGCGTCGCCCATTGCAGATGTGCTGATCGGGGTGCCGCCGTCCTTGCCCATCAGATCGGCCGTGCGCGCGCCATCTGCCAATACCTTCTCCACGGCTTTTTCCACGCGGGTCGCATCGTCGCCCATATCGAAAGAATAGCGCAGCGCCATGGCAAACGACAGGATGCAGGCGATCGGGTTGGCCTTGCCCTGACCCGCGATGTCGGGGGCGGAGCCGTGGACCGGTTCATAGAGCGCTTTGGGGTGGCCATTTTCCTGCACCGCGCCAAGGCTGGCCGACGGCAACATTCCAAGCGAACCGGTCAGCATCGCCGCGCAATCCGACAACAGATCGCCAAAGAGGTTATCTGTCACGATCACGTCAAACTGCTTCGGCCAGCGCACCAACTGCATCGCGCCATTGTCGGCATACATATGCGACAGTTCCACCTCCGGATATTCGTTGTCATGCACCCATTGCACTTCCTCGCGCCACAGGATGCCGGATTCCATCACATTGGCCTTTTCCATCGAGCAGACTTTGTTGTTGCGGCGCTTGGCCAACTCAAACGCCGAGCGGGCAACACGACGGATTTCATTGGTGGTGTAGCGCTGGGTGTTGACGCCAACGCGCCCGCCTTCGTTATCCGGGAAAATTCCGCGCGGTTCGCCGAAATAGACGCCGGAGGTGAGTTCACGGACGATCATGATATCGAGACCGGCGACGATCTCCTTTTTCAGGCTGGAAAAATCGGCAAGCGCGTCAAAGCATTGGGCCGGGCGCAGGTTTGAAAACAGGTCCATTTCCTTGCGCAGACGCAGCAGCCCACGCTCCGGCTTAACGGAAAAATCAAGGTTGTCATATTTCGGGCCGCCAACCGCACCCAAAAGCACGGCGTCCACTTCCATCGCGCGCGCCATGGTTTTGTCATGCAACGGGGTGCCGTGCTGGTCATAGGCGCAGCCGCCGACCAGATCTTCGGAGACATCGAAATGCACGCCACGTTTGTCGCCGAACCATGTGATCACTTTTTTGACCTCGGCCATGACTTCGGGGCCGATGCCGTCACCGGCGAGGATAAGGAGGGAAGGATTGGCCAAGGAACGCTCCTGTAAATTCAATGGAAATGGGTTGCGGTTGGCCTAGCGTTTTGGTCCGGCAGGGTCAAGCGGCAGGCGGGCTCAGGGCAGGGCTATATCGACCCAAACCGGATGGTGACGAGAGGCGCGGGCGGTTGTCTCGGCCAATGGCGTGTTCTCAACTGGCCAGAGCACCCCCGAGTCCAGAACTGTCAGATCGGCGGAGGGCAGCACATAATCCACCCGCAGGCCTCCGAAATCGTAAAGCGCGGTATCCATGGCCGGGTCACCCTTCTGGCCCGTGTCGTAATGGGTGCTTTTGCCTCTGGGCGCAATATCTTGCAGTTTGGGGTGACGGATCAACGCATTGATTGCCGCCTGACGACCATCGCCATCAATCGCGTCAAGTTTCGCTTCGCCCAGCAGGATGAAAGGCGACTTGGGGGCGGGCATCGGCAAAGCCCCGTCCAGCAGGTGCAGCCAGAATGCAGCCTCATCATGGTTGCGGCGGCCATTGCGGTCTTGCGGGCCGTCAAACACCGGTGGCGTGGCGTGCCAGATCAACAACGAAAGTCGCTCACCATTGGGCAGGATCAGCGGTACATCCCAATGTGCGGTACTGGACAGGCGCTGCACAGCACGCGCCTCGGGCGACAGGCTGTCGCCGATCAGGTTGCCCGGTAGTTCCGTCCACAGGAACTCGCTGAAATCGCGCGCCGCTTCGCGGTCAATCGGCAGGCGCGATAGAACGGCCAAGCCGCCTTGACCTGCGAAAAACCCGAACCCTTGCGCATCGGCCGGCCCGCCAAGGCGACCATCACCATCAAGGTCCAATCCCGTTGTCATGCCAGTGTTTGGACGGATCGCGAAACGGTAGGGGTAGGGGCTGCCTTCAGCCGCCAACGCTGCGGCCAGCGCCGCCAAGGCGACCAGATCATGATCAAAATCGAAATCAGTGAGGACCAGAACATCGGCGCGCAACGCGGCAACGGTTTCGACAACGGCGATGATTTGCGGGTCTTTGCCAGACAGGATGTCGCGCAGCAGCAGACCCGGCCCCTTGCGGTGCAGATCGGGGTTATAGGTGGCAATGCGCAGGCGGTCAGGTGGGGACTGGGCCAAACTTGCGCTGGCAAGCAGCAATAGTGCCGCCCAAAGGCGGATCAAGCGGGAATGTAGCCCGGCACCGCTTTTTCGACGCCGCGCTCTCTTTTATGACGGATCATGCTCGCGATCCGGGTCATTGCAATTCCGCGCATGAACAAGGATGCAGGCAGAAACGCCCAGGACGCAATCAGCCAGACCAGTGTTGGCGTGTGGTGCAAATCAATCGCACCGAGCCCCATGCCGCCGAACTTGACAATAGCAGGGATCAGGAACGGCAGCAGGAACCCCAAAGCAAGGTTGAACCGTGCGTCGCGTTCCAGCCGTGTCACAACATCACCCCCGGCCGTCGGATCAAAGGTCGGCAAGTTGATCCACACATTGAACGCCCCGTTCTGCGACGGCCAGTCATTGATGCGCAGCAGGAGTGCAAAGATCGCCAGCGCAAAAATCGAAAACAGATAGGCCACGCCGGCGGCACTGCGCACCATCGCAAGATGAACCGGGGAGTCATGACTGGCCAGTGTCAGGGTCAGCAGGCGGACGGGGGAATAGGGGAAATCCAACGCGCGCCCGATCACAACGCCAATCGCCTCAAACAACCGGGCGAGGGTGGAGGGCGCGACCTCATTGCGAGCCATGATCGACAGGAAGAAAACGATGCTGAGCAGCATCAGAACGCGGGTGCGGTTATAGGGTGGGGCGTCGCGAAACTCGATCAAACCGGGATAGGTCGCGTTGTATTCAACAAAGGTCAGCACGCCCGCGAACAGCGCAACCAGCGCCACCATTTGTTTTCCGTCGGCCGTTACGCCCGGCAAAAGCACGGAAGGCGTGGCGACAAGCACCATCATGATGCAGGCCCGCATAAGCGCGCCGGTGAATTGCGAAAGCACTGCTGCTCTATCCTCATTCAGGGCAAGTACGATACGATGCCGTACTTTTGTCCCAGCGTAATTCCGCGCATTGTGGCGGTCTGCCTTAATCTTGCCCAAATTGTGCCTTCTTTCGAATAGCCACGCAACCATGACCGAAAGAAAACATAAATTTTATGGCGGTTTGGCGGAAAATGTGTCGCTTGATTGCATCAAATTATGGTTAAAAAAAAGGCCGCCCGGCGGGCGACCCCAGATGTTGTGGTTTGGTCTGTCTTAGACCCAAGGGCGTTGGGTGGCTGCTTTCGACTCATAGCTGTCAATCGCCGCTGCTTTTTCCATTGTCAGCCCGATATCGTCCAAGCCGTTCATAAGGCAATGCTTTCTGTGGGCGTCCACTTCGAACGGAAAGGACTGCCCGTCAGAGGTGGTGACGGTCTGCGCCTCCAGATCAACGGTGATGCGTGCATTCGCGCCGCGCCGCGCGTCTTCCATCAAGACCTTGACCACGTTTTCCGGCATCACGATCGGCAGGATGCCGTTCTTGAAGCAGTTGTTATAGAAGATGTCGGCAAAGCTAGTGGAGATGACCGAGCGGATGCCAAAGTCCAAAAGCGCCCAAGGCGCATGTTCGCGCGAGGAGCCGCAGCCAAAGTTGTCGCCTGCCACGATGATTTCCGCCTTGCGATAAGCGGGTTGGTTCAACACAAAGTCCGGAATTTCTGCTCCGTCCTGCGTGAAGCGCATTTCATCAAACAGATTGGCCCCAAGGCCAGAGCGTTTGATGGTTTTCAGGAACTGCTTGGGGATGATCATATCGGTGTCGATATTGACCAAGGGCATAGGGGCGGCAACCCCGGTGAGTTTGTCGAAAGGTGTCATGGTGTTACCTCTTGCGGTCGGTGTGTTGCGACGATTGCCGATGGCAATGCGCGGCAAAGCGATTTGAAATCAGGGGGAAAAGCCGTTCGGCCCATGCTTCGGGCGAAACGGCGCCTTGTGACATGCCGCCACGGTTGAAACGCTCAACATGCACGAAATCCGGTTGGATGAGCGGTTGACCGACAGCATCTTGATACCCTTCCTCAAGCAAATGCCACAGGGCTGCAAAGCTATCGGGCATTGGTGTCGCGGCAAAGCGCGCCTCCAATTCATCCCAAAGGCCGGGATCGCCGCGAAGGCCGTATTGCATGGGTCGCTCTTGAAATAGCGACCCGAGGGAAGGCGCGCGCATCGTCAGACCGACTCCTCCATCATTTCCCGAATATCTGTCAAATGCCCGGTAACGGCAGCGGCGGCGGCCATCGCAGGCGACAGCAGATGCGTGCGGCCACCGCGGCCCTGGCGGCCTTCAAAGTTGCGGTTGGAGGTTGCGGCGCAACGTTCCTGCGGTGCGAGTTGGTCGGGGTTCATTGCAAGGCACATCGAACAGCCAGCCAGTCGCCATTCAAAACCGGCGTCGATGAAAATCTGTGCCAGACCTTCCTCCTCGGCCTGCGCCCGCACCAGGCCGGACCCCGGCACCACCATCGCGCGCATCCCGTCCTTGATCTTTTTGCCTTTCAATATTGCGGCAGCGGCGCGCAAATCCTCAATCCGGCCGTTGGTGCAAGAGCCGATGAAAACCGTATCAATCTTGATATCGGTCAGCTTCATCCCCGGCGTCAGGCCCATATAATCCAAGGACCGCTGCGCCGCCTCCACCTTGCCGCCTTTGAAATCGGACGCGGCGGGGACGGTGCCGGTGATCGGCAAAACATCCTCGGGCGAGGTGCCCCATGTGACCACGGGTGCGATATCTTCGCCTTTCAGGGTGACAACCTTGTCAAACTGCGCGCCCTCATCGGAAAACAGGGTTTTCCAATAGGTCAGCGCGGCCTCCCACGCAGCGCCCTTCGGGGCATGCGGCCGGCCCATGCAATAGGCAAAGGTTTTCTCGTCCGGGGCAATCAGACCAGCCCGTGCCCCGCCTTCGATCGCCATGTTGCACACGGTCATGCGGCCTTCCATCGAAAGCTCGCGAATGGCTTGGCCGCAATACTCAATGACATAACCGGTGCCGCCTGCGGTGCCGGTCTTGCCGATCACCGACAGCGTGATATCCTTGGCGGTCACGCCGGGGCGCAGGCTGCCGGTGATTTCCACCTTGAAATTCTTGGCCTTGCGCTGGATCAGCGTTTGGGTGGCCAGAACATGCTCCACCTCCGAGGTGCCAATCCCATGCGCCAAAGCGCCGAATGCGCCGTGGGTGGCGGTGTGTGAATCACCACAAACCACAGTCATGCCAGGCAGGGTCCAGCCCTGTTCCGGGCCAACGATATGCACGATGCCCTGGCGCACATCGGACACCGGATAGTAATGCACGCCGAAATCCTTGGCGTTCTTGTCCAGCGCCTCCACCTGAATCCGGCTGTCCTCGGTCATGGTCGCGGCATTGGCGCGGTCCAATGTCGTCGGCACATTATGGTCCGGCACGGCAATGGTTTTTTCCGGCGCGCGCACTTTGCGGCCCGTCATCCGCAGCCCTTCGAACGCCTGTGGGCTGGTGACTTCATGCACCAAATGGCGGTCGATATACAAAAGGCAGGTGCCGTCTTCGGCTTGGTGGACGACATGATCGTCCCAGATTTTGTCGTAAAGCGTACGAGCTTTCATGGCTCAGGTCTCTCATATAGCTGGGGGAATGGGATTGGGGGCCGCGAACGGCAAAGACCGGCGGCGATCAGCCCTGCGCGAGCACAGACCGGCATTGGCCAAAAAAACGCCAAGGCAAGCGTGCGCGATCATCGATGTCGAAAAAGCGGATCATGCGTCATGTCATACGCTTTTTCGTGAGCGGGGGCAATATGATTGGCAACAGTGACAGTGCGGCCTAAAGTAAACGAAGCCCCACGCCCCGAAAGGAAATTGCCGCGGATGGACCCAACCGAACAGATCGACCCGGAGATCCTGAACGCAACGACGGGACTGATTTCCCAAGGTGAGGATTTCGTGCTCTCCTTGATGGTGCCGTGGCGGCTTTATCAGGTTGCGGGAATTATTGTTCTGCTGGTGGCGGCATGGCTGTTGCGCGGCATCGCCTCTCGCCGCTTGACGGGTTGGGCGCGCGAACATGAGGGGCTTGCCAAATGGCAATTGCGCTGGGTGGTAATCGTTGATCGCAACATGACATTGATTATTTTCACGGTGTTGAGTTGGCTGACCTATTGGGTCATGCATCAGGTCACCTGGCCCTCTCGCAGCCAATTGATCGAAGTGGCTGCCAGTATTGCAATCGCTTTGCTGGTCGTGAACCTTGCCGCAAAACTGATCGGGAACCGCTTTGTCTCGCGAGTGGTGACATGGGGCGCGGGGATCTGGGTTGTTGCGCTGATCCTCGGGTTCGATGCAGGTGTACTGTCGTTTCTGGACAGTCTGGCGATCACCTTCGGGGAATTCCGGCTGTCGGCGCTTACGGTGATCAAGGCGCTGATCGTGACGGGGCTTCTGGTAACCGCCGCACGGTTCCTGACCCGGACAGTGACCGGTCGCATCCGCAAGAACCCGGATATCAGCCCCTCCATGCAGGTGTTGGCGATCAAGGCGACGCAGCTTTTCCTTGTCGGTGGTGCAATCTTCATCGGATTGAAGGCGGTGGGCTTCGATCTGACCGGGCTCGCGGTGCTGTCCGGTGCCATCGGTGTTGGCCTCGGTTTCGGCCTGCAAAAGGTGGTGTCGAACCTTGTGTCAGGCATAATCATTCTGCTCGACAAGTCGATCAAGCCCGGCGATGTCATCAGCCTTGGCGATACCTTCGGCTGGATTGAAAGCCTTGGTGCGCGATATGTCTCCGTCGTCACGCGGGACGGCAAGGAATACCTGATCCCGAATGAGGATCTGATCACCGGGCAGGTTGTGAACTGGTCGCACAGCCATGATTTTGTACGGCTTGACCTGTTTTTCGGCACGGCTTACGGCGACGATCCGCATCAAGTGCGCGAGCTGGCGATCGAGGCGGCGCTGAGTGCGAACCGCGTACTGAAAGACCGCGCGCCAGTGTGTCATATCGTGGGCTTCGGTGACAGTTCCGTGGATTACATCCTGCGATTCTGGATTTCTGATCCGACGGCAGGGCTGACCAATATTCGCGGCAACGTCTATCTGGCGCTGTGGGATACGTTCAAGGCGCATGGCATTTCGATCCCGTTCCCGCAGCGCGAGGTGCGGATGTTGGGCGATACGTCGAAAAATCCCCTGGTGGGGGATGTGTGAATTTCGCAGGCGGCCGGCGGAGAATGGTTCATTGCTGCCGCTTCGCGGCTTGCACCTTGCGCCCTGCTGTGATTGAGGTTTCCGCCGCAGGGTGATACTTTGCGACACATGCCCTGCGCCGGGGGCGGGCCATTGATGGCATGGGCTGGCGCGCGAAATACTGGAGGGTGATGTCCTGTCTCATTCTGATCCTGCGACCGGGCTGC
This sequence comes from Pseudorhodobacter sp., assembly GCF_030452865.1. GTDB lineage: Bacteria > Pseudomonadota > Alphaproteobacteria > Rhodobacterales > Rhodobacteraceae > Pseudorhodobacter. Next base: position 1,698 of record NZ_JAKDLJ010000002.1, on the reverse strand, counting down.
CTGTCGGCCCAAGGGCTGCGCCCGTGACCGACGCGGCCCATTCCGAACATCCACCTGGTTCCGAGGCGCTTTTGGCGCGAATCATCGCCTCAGTGGAGGATGACAAGGCCGAAGCGGTGGTACAGATTGATCTGCGCGGGCGCTCTGACATGGCGGATTATATGGTCATATGCTCCGGTCGATCGACGCGGCAGGTGGTGACGATAGCGGAAAAACTCGGCGACAGGCTGAAGCATGAATTCGGCATGGTCTGCAAGACCGAAGGCAAAGAAACCGGCGATTGGGTTCTGCTGGATGCAGGCGATGTGATCGTCCATGTTTTCCGTCCTGAAGTGCGCGAGTTTTACGACCTCGAAAAGATGTGGCAGCCCGGCGGGCATATGGGCATCGGCGTGCGCGAGGAAGACTGATGCGCTTGCATCTGTGCGCCGTGGGCCGGTTGCGGACCGGGCCAGAGCGCGAATTGATTGACGATTATGTGACGCGGTTCAACCGCACGGGCCGGGCGTTGGGGCTTGGCCCTTTGGCGGAAGTTGAAGTCGAGGACCGCAAAGCTGGCGGCATGGAAGCGGAAGCGGTGCTTTTGTCGCGTGCCGTGCCATCGGGGGCATTTACGGTCGTAATGGATGAACGCGGGCGTGTGCTTTCGAGCCCTGAACTGGCCGATCATGTGGCCCGCTGGCGCGATGCAGGGCGGCAGGATGTTGCCTTTGTTATCGGCGGTGCGGATGGGCTGGCGCCGTCTTTTCGGGAAGGGACCGATTTTGCGCTGTCCTTCGGGGCGATGGTTTGGCCGCATATGCTGGTGCGGGTGATGTTGACAGAGCAGCTTTACCGCGCGGCGTCAATTTTGGCGGGCAGTCCTTACCACCGACTGTGATATCGCTTGGTTGCTGGGGTATAGGTATTTTTACCAAGATGAAGCTGGAAGTAGCGATCCTTTGGCCGATAGCAATGCGCCCGGTTGCCGAATGCGTCAGCACAGCGTAAAACCGGGCGAAATCAGTGCAGAGGTCCGCGCCATGGCAGTTCCGAAACCCGTTGTCCTGTGCATTCTGGATGGTTGGGGCTTGAATGCGGATGTCAGCGCCAACGCGCCGGTTTTGGCGAGGACGCCAAATTTTGACCGATTGATGGCCAGTTGCCCACATGCAACGCTGATCACCCACGGCCCTGACGTGGGGTTGCCGCGTGGGCAGATGGGCAATTCCGAAGTCGGCCACACCAATATCGGCGCCGGCCGCGTGGTGGCGATGGATCTGGGAGCGATTGATCTGGCGATTGAGGAAGGCTCTTTCGGGCAGAACCCGCAGCTTTTGGAATTCATCAAGCGGTTGAAAGCGTCAGGCGGCGCGGCGCATCTGATGGGGGTGATTTCTGACGGCGGGGTGCATGGCCATGTTGCGCATGTGATCGCTGCGGCAACGGCAGTCGCTGGCGCTGGGGTTCCGGTTGTTATCCACGCGATCACTGACGGGCGCGATGTCGCACCGGATTCGGCGCCTAAGTACATCGGGCGCTTGCTGGCGGGTTTGCCGGAGGGTGCGCGGGTCGGCACGGTGATCGGCCGCTATTGGGCGATGGACCGCGACAATCGCTGGGACCGGGTGGGCCGCGCCTTTTCAGCGATGGTTTCAGGGCAGGCGGAACGCGCCGCCGATGCACAATCGGCGATTGCCACCGCATATGCGCGCGGTG
>NZ_JAKDLJ010000100.1 GCF_030452865.1 Pseudorhodobacter sp. | reverse complement strand
AACCCAAACCCGCAAACTCTCGTTATGAATGAGGGAGCCTCGGGGGGCAGGTCACCAGCGTTGCCTTTTGGCCCCGCGGCAATGGTGACGCCGATGTAACGCAAGGTCCATCACGTGATGAGATCCTGTCTGTTGCCAAAGACTGTTATCCCGATCTGGCAGAAGGGCAGCCGGAATTTGAAAGCTTGGCGCAGGCAACGGCCCAGGCGGTTTGGCGAGAAGATAATGGTGCAATGCGTGACTATCTCAAAGCTTTGCCCGACAATTTTCTGGACCAGGTAGGCCAGCCTAACATGGACGCGCGCCAGCTTTGCGATCTTCGCCAAAAAATGTGGGAGCAGGCTGAGGCGCTGCGTAGGTCATCTAACAAAATGCAAACTGCGCTGACGGCTGCATACAACTTGCTCGGTGGCGACGAGCAGGACCTTCCCGCCCTGAAGCTGTTGCTGGATGTGAAGAACTTTGTGAAGGACAATCCTATTCCGGCTCAACCCTCTGACTGTGCTGTCGGGAAATGCCTGCCGTTAGTCCACACGGCAGACGTCGAACTCAAACGATGGATGGACCGTCTGTATCAGCATATGGCCCAATCGCTTGATGCCAGGCTCACAGATGTCGGCACCAGAATTCGGGGTACGGAAGTGATCCTGCGTGGCGAGTTGAGCTTGGGTGGTGAAACTCGGGTTGCCGACTTGCCCAAACTATTCGCCCCACTCTGGTCTTGCGGGAAGAAGCCTGCTTGTGTGTTCCCTTTACAGATCGCCACTAAATGGCTGATATTGAATTAATCTTTCTGTTGAGTCCAAACTTTTCGCTTTTAAATGACTGTGTAGGCTTGGCAGTGATTTCAATGAAAGTCTCAACAGATCTGACGTACTTTGACAAAAAAAGTCAGGCACCGGTATCGGGGCATGGATGTCGGGAAATATTTTCAAGCAATTATTTGATGCGTTCTATTGCATTCAAGCGCAAATATGATGGCGGGTCTTTTGGCGGGTAGAACGTTCTGTCGTGAATTTAATCTAATATAATCAGTGGTATGGATTTAGTTTTGGAGGCGGGTACCGGAATCGAACCGGTCTACTCGGATTTGCAATCCGGTGCATAGCCTGCCTGCCCACCCGCCATCTGTCGCATCAATTAGTCAGGCCGATGCACTGCGTCAAGTCCCAAGCGGCACATCGGCCAAGGAATCTCCCCAGATGAACCCATTCTCATATCGCATCAATCGCGAAAGAACCGGCTTTCCTTGATCTGTTCCCAAGCCCAGACCACCTCTTGCAGCCGCTCCTCATCGCTGCGGTCGCCGGCGTTCATGTCAGGATGAAGATCTTTCACCAGACTCTTGTATTGCTTGCGGATTTCCGGTCGCGTCCATGTATCGCGCGCATCGAGAATCTCCAGCGCCTTGCGCTCCGTCGGCGGCAATTTGCGCGTCGCAGCGGCGGGGTTGATCTTGCCGGGGTTCTGCGTCGCCTTTTCGCCAAGAATCTCCATCGGATCATTGACGCCCAACCGTGACCAGACCCGCCCTTCGTCCGGGCGCTTGTTGAACGGCTTGGTTTCTCGGCCCCAGACACGGTCCTTGTCCATAAAAGCCTCGAACTCCTCATCGGTATTGCCCTGAAAGAAATTCCATTTCAGGTTGTATTCACGCACATGATCCTTGCAGAACCAATAGAACTCATCCAGCAAATCGGGGTTCTTGGGCGCACGATACAGCCCCGGTTCCTGACAGGCCGGATGTTCGCAAATCTGCTTGGAGGTCTCAAACGCCCCGGACATGCCGCGCCGACCGGTCTTGCGTTTCTTCTTGTCCGAAGAAACCCGCATGTCAAATTCAAAGGGGGGACGTGTTGCCATGATACTTGCCTTTCCGACTCGAAGGCGAGAGTTTAGACTATTGTTCATGGGATTGAAGGGGGTTGACAGCATTATGACGGTGGCAGAGGAAATAGCCGCGAAACTCACCGGCGCTTTTTCGCCGGATCGGTTGGAGGTGGTGAACGACAGCAACCGCCATTTGGGCCATGCCGGCGATGACGGAACCGGCCAGACCCATTTCAATGTTCTGATCCGGGCGAAAGCATTGGCCAGACTATCCCGACTGGCCCGCCACCGAACCATACATGCCGCCCTCGGCCCGGACCTGATCGCGCGTATTCATGCGCTGGCGATTGATGCAGGCTGATCCGTGACCCGTTCTCATCTGTTCAAAAATATCCTCAGGGGGTGAGGGGCAAAGCCCCGAGGGGGCGCGAGCGCCCCCTTTTTCTACATCACGGATTTCGACAGTACCGGGCCCGATGCGCCTTCAACCTCTGGTCTTCAACGCCAGCCTTCGGCGATGCAGCACAGGTTCGGTGTAGCCCGAAGGCTGTGCGCGCCCGTCAAATACCAATTCACACGCGGCCAGAAATGCCTCGCCGTCAAATTGCGGTGCCATGTCGCGATAGCCGGGCTCGCCCCGGTTCTGCCGGTCCACCACGGATGCCATTTTCTGCATCGCACCCATCACCTGCGCCTCGGTGACAATTCCATGACGAAGCCAGTTCGCCAGTGCCTGACTGGAAATCCGGCAGGTCGCGCGATCTTCCATCAAGCCGATGTCGTGGATATCCGGCACTTTTGACGCGCCGACCCCAAGATCCACCCAGCGCACGACATAACCGAGAATTCCTTGGGCGTTGTTCTCGATCTCTTGTGCGATCTCGTCCTCCGACCAGTTGGTCCCGCTCGCCAACGGAATCGTCAAAAGCGTTTCCAGCGACGCACGCGGCCCGATTTTCGCGATCTTTTCCTGCACATCTGCCACCTTCACCCGATGATAATGCGTGGCGTGCAAGGTCGCTGCGGTGGGCGATGGTACCCAGGCGCAATTGGCACCCGCTTCGGGCTGCGCGATTTTCTGTGCCAGCATATCGGCCATATGGTCGGGCATCGCCCACATGCCCTTGCCGATCTGCGCGCGGCCACGCAAGCCACAGGCGAGCCCGATATCGACATTGCGCAATTCATAGGCTTCGATCCATTCGCTGTGCTTCATTTCCCCTTTGCGCACCATCGGTCCCGCTTCCATCGAGGTGTGGATCTCATCCCCGGTGCGGTCCAGAAAGCCGGTGTTGATGAAGGCGACCCGGTGCTTTGCGGCGCGGATACATTCCTTCAGGTTGGCAGAGGTGCGGCGTTCCTCATCCATGATACCGAGCTTCACGGTATATCGGGGCAGGCCAAGCACCGCCTCCACTGCGGTAAAGATCTCATCTGCCAGCGCGACTTCGGCGGGACCATGCATTTTCGGCTTTACGACATAGATCGACCCCTTGACCGAATTGCGCGGCCCGTCGGTTTTCGCAAGGTCATGGAGCGCGCAAAGCGTGGTGACAAACGCATCCATGATGCCTTCCGGCACCTCGAACCCATCCTTGTCGATGATTGCCGGATTGGTCATCAGATGCCCGACATTGCGCACTAGCATCAGGGAGCGACCCTTGAGTACCACCAGCGGCGCCCCATCGGCGGCGGTGAACTCCAGATCGGGGGCGAGGGCGCGGGTAAAGCTCTCGCCGTTCTTTTCCACCACTTCGGTCAGATCGCCCTGCATCAGGCCGAGCCAGTTCGAATAGGCGGCAACCTTGTCTTCGGCATCGACGGCAGCGACCGAATCCTCGCAGTCGATGATCGACGACAATGCCGCCTCCAGCCGGATATCTGCAATATGGGCCGCATCGGTTTTGCCGATCGGGTGATCGGTGTTGATCTCAAGAATGATGTGCAACCCATTGTTGCGCAAAAGAATTGCGGTTGGGGATGCGGGATCGCCCTGATAACCAACAAACGCGGAGGCATCGCGTAGCCTTGGTGACAACCGACCATCTGCGACCGTATATCCCGTCACATCCCGATGTGATCCGGTTGCCAAAGGCACTGCCATGTCGAGGAAATCCCGCCCCCAGGCCATAACCCGCGCCCCGCGCGCCGGATCGAAGCCCTTGCCCTGTGGCAAATCGCCCATCGCATCGGTGCCATAAAGTGCGTCATAAAGACTTCCCCAACGGGCATTGGCGGCGTTGAGCGCATATCGTGCGTTCATCACCGGCACCACCAGTTGCGGTCCCGCGATATTCGCAATCTCCGGGTCGACGTTTTCCGTCTCAATGCTGAAATCCGGTCCTTCGGGTTCGAGATAGCCAATTTCGGTCAGGAAAGCCCGATAGGCTGCGGTATCCATCGGTCGCCCCCGGCGCTCGACATGCCAGGCGTTGATCCGGTTTTGCAGCGCCGCGCGATGCGCCAGCAGCAAACGATTCTTGTGGCCCAGCCGATGTACCGCATTCGCGAACCCCTCCCAGAACAGATCGACGTTCACGCCGGTTCCGGGCAAGGCGCGGGTTTCGACAAAGGCCACCAAAGCGGCATCGACACGAAGCCCGCTTCTTTCAATCATCTTTGCCATCTTGCCCTCATCGCTTTGCATACCACGGGATACCATTAGGTTTATTGCCCGCCGAAGGCAATCGCGCGTGGCCGTGAAAGAGGGCTTTGCATGTCGTCAAAAACCAGAAGGTTCTTATGGCGTTGCCAGCGAGTGACAGATTGGCCACCGCGTGGGGCCGCGGCGGCACTGGGACACGATTGATCCGGCCGCAGCACGTCGCCGCAGACCAGGACTTTTCTGTGTGACGATTCCGCCGCAATGCGCGTAAGGGTGCGCCGCGACGGGTCAATTCCCCGGTGCGGGGGCCGGAACTTCGGCTGGCGGTGTCGCGGGTGTGGTGCCCGGATCGGACGGGTTCGCCGGGGGCGGCGTTACGTCTGGCCCCGGTGCCGGCTGCGCCGGGTTCGGCGTGACATCGGGTGCCGGTTGCGCCGGGTTCGGCGTGACATCGGGCGCGGGTTGCGCAGGGTCTGCCGTCACTGTCTCACCGGTATCGAGGCCACGATCCGCAGGGGCACCAACATAAGCGACGTAGACCACAAACAGCAAAAGCGCCGCTGCGACGGCCAGAATGATGCCAAGCAAGGGGCCACGATGCCAACGCTTCTGCTTTTCAAGATTGGTTTGGGGGGCTGACATGATCTTTCCTTTCTTTGAATTGTCGTTTCGACACGGCATTCGGCGCGCGGGCGGTTGAACCCCACCCGACACCGGAATAACGTCCTGCTATCTGTCCGGTTCCCCCTTTGCCCGCTGATCCCACAGCCGCCATCGGGTGACCTGCCGCCCCTGACGAGAACCCCTGAAAGGCAGCCCATGTCCGCATCTTCCGCATCGCAGCCCGTCCTGCTCGCCGATTACACGCCTTATCCCTATCTGTTGGAGCATGTGACGCTGCATTTCAAACTGCATCCCACGCAAACCCGTGTGCAGGCAAAACTGTCGTTTCGCCCCAATCCTGCGCGGCCCGGTCACCATGATCTTTGGCTGGACGGCGAGAAGCTGGCGCTGCGGTCACTGGTGGTGAATGGCACAGCACTTGCCACGACCCCGGTTGCAACTGGTCTGCTGATTCCCGCCGATGATCTGCCGGATGGTCCGTTCACCGTCGAAACCGAGGTGGAGATTTCGCCCGAAACCAACACCGCGCTCGATGGCCTTTATATGTCTGGCGGCATGTATTGCACCCAATGTGAGGCGCAGGGCTTTCGCAAAATCACTTATTACCCCGACCGCCCCGATGTGATGGCGCGCTTTGATGTGACGATGGAAACCGAAATGCCGGTGCAACTGTCGAACGGCAACCCGTTGGTCCAAGAAAATGGCGGGCAGGGCGCGTGGCATGACCCCTGGCCGAAACCCGCCTATCTTTTTGCGTTGGTGGCGGGTGATCTGGTCGCCCATTCCGATCATTTCACCACGATGGCGGGCCGCAAGGTCGCGCTGAACATCTGGGTCCGCAAGGGCGATGAGGGCAAATGCGCCTATGCGATGGACAGTCTGATCCGGTCAATGAAATGGGATGAGGAGGTCTATGGCCGCGAATATGACCTCGACGTGTTCAACATCGTTGCGGTCGATGATTTCAACATGGGGGCGATGGAAAACAAGGGGTTGAACGTCTTCAACTCCAAGCTGGTGCTGGCGACGCCGGAAACCGCGACCGATGATGATTTTGCCCGGATCGAGGCGGTGATCGCGCATGAGTATTTCCACAACTGGACCGGCAACCGCATCACCTGCCGCGATTGGTTCCAGCTTTGCCTGAAAGAAGGGCTGACGGTTTTCCGCGATCAGAGCTTCTCCGGCGATATGCGGTCGCATGCCGTGAAGCGGATTGAGGATGTGCTGACCCTCCGCGCCCGTCAGTTCCGCGAGGATGGCGGCCCGCTGGCCCATGCTGTGCGGCCCGAATCCTATGTCGAGATCAACAATTTCTACACCGCGACGATCTATGAAAAAGGCGCGGAAGTGATCGGGATGCTGAAAACGCTGGTCGGGGACGCGGGGTACAAGGCGGCACTCGATTTGTATTTTGCGCGGCATGATGGCCATGCGGCGACGATTGAAGACTGGCTCAGGGTGTTTGAAGATGCCACCGGGCGTGACCTTTCACAGTTCAAGCGCTGGTATTCGCAAGCAGGGACGCCGACGGTGACCGTAACGGATGACTTCAAAGACGGCACCTATACCCTTCATCTGGAACAGAAAAACCCTGCGACTCCCGGTCAGCCGAAGAAAGATCCCAAGGTGATTCCCGTGGCGGTTGGCCTGCTGAACCCCAACGGTGATGAAGTGGTGCCAACGCGTGTTCTGGAACTGACCGAAGCGCGTCAAAGCTTCACCTTCGACGGCCTTGCCAGCCGCCCGGTGCCGTCGATCCTGCGCGGATTTTCGGCCCCTGTGATCTTGGACCGCGCCAGCAATGCCGCCGAACGCGCCTTCCTTCTGGCGCATGACACCGACCCTTTCAACAAATGGGAGGCGGGGCGCGCCTTGGCGAAAGAGGTACTGATTGCGGCGATCACCAAAGGCACCGCGACCTCGGCCGACTGGCTTGCCGCAGTCGAGGCGGTTAGTTTCGACGACAGCCTTGACCCGGCTTTCCGCGCCCTGACCCTGCGCCTGCCGGGCGAAGATGACATCGCCCAAACCCTGTTTGCTGCGGGGCATGTGCCGGACCCGACCAAGATCCATACCGCGCGCCGCCAGATGCAGGCTGATCTGGCGCAGCATCTGGCCAAACGCTTGCCCGCGCTGATAGCCGCCAATGAAACCCTTGGCGCCTTTGATCCCGGTGCAATTGCCGCGGGTCGCCGTTCGCTCCGTCTGGGCGCGTTGGCACTGATGGCGCGGCTCGACGGTGGCGATTCTGCTCGGACAGGCTTTGCCAAGGCCAATTCGATGACCGAGGAATTGAGCGCTTTGGCGATTCTGCTCGACATCGGGCAGGGCAGGGATGAGGTCGCCCAGTTTCGCGCGAAATGGCACAACGACCGGTTGGTGATGGACAAATGGTTCGCGCTGCAAGTCAGTTTTGCCGCGCCGGATCAAACCGCCGCCGTCACCGAAAGCCTGACCAAAGATGCGGCGTTCGATTGGAAAAACCCCAATCGTTTCCGTGCCGTCATCGCCTCACTTGCGGGCAATCACGCGGGGTTTCACCATGTTTCCGGTGCCTCTTACCGCCTGCTGGCCGATTGGCTGATCAAACTGGACCCGCTGAACCCGCAAACCGCCGCCCGCATGTCCACCGCGTTTGAGACATGGCCGCGCTATGATGCCGACCGTCAGGCAATGATCCGGGGTGAATTGATGCGGATAAAGACGGTCGAGGGTCTCAGCCGAAATCTGGCCGAAATGGTGGGGCGGATGCTGGATGCCTGACCCCGCGCGCATCTTTTCGCTTGGAAGTTGTACCGTTTTCGCGATTAATGCAGTGAAACATTTGGTGAGTATGGAGTGTTAGATGCCGTTCATCCTCGGTCTTCTGGGCCTGTTGGCCGCAGCCTATTTCTGGGTGAACCGGGCGAAAAATGCCGCCCATATGACCAATGAACTCGCCGGGGTGGCGTCGGATGTAATGGCCGCCGCCCGCCGGTTCGGATTTAGCCGCAAGCTGAACCTGCACCCGGTCGAATCCATTGATGACCCGAAACTTGCCGCCACGGCCCTTGGCCTTGCATTCCTTGAACTCGACGGGTTGCCCACCGCCGAACAACACGCAAGCCTGACGCGCAGCGTGCAAAGCCATCTCGACCTTGGGCATGACAAGGCGCAGGAGGCGTTGATTCTCGGGCGTTGGTTGCTGTCGGAATCCGGTGGGGCCGCGCCCGGTTTCACCCGCATCCTGCGCCGCCTTTTCAAACTGCAAGGCCGCGATGCGCTGACCCCTTTGATGGCGGTGCTGAACGATACTGCGCAATCGGGCCATACCGGGCTGTCAGTGAAGCAAAAGGAAGCGTTGGAGGAAGTGACCCAAACCTTTCGGCTGCGTTGAACCGCGCTTGAACCCATGCCTTTGCTGGCTTAAAGATGCGGCAAGCCAAGAAGGGACGCGCCATGCTCGATCTGACCTATGAAAACCCCAAGCCGAAGGTGATTTCGGGGGCGAAGCATGATTGGGAAATCGTGATCGGGATGGAGATTCACGCGCAGGTTTCCTCTAACGCCAAGCTGTTTTCCGGGGCGTCCACCCAAGTCGGCGCGGAACCAAATTCCAACGTCGCCTTCGTCGATGCCGCGATGCCGGGGATGTTGCCGGTGATCAATGATTATTGCGTGGAACAGGCGGTGCGGTCTGGGTTGGGCCTGAAAGCGCAAATCAATCTGCGCTCGGCTTTTGACCGCAAGAATTACTTCTACCCCGATCTGCCGCAGGGCTATCAGATCAGCCAGCTTTACCACCCGATTGTGGGTGAGGGCGAAGTGCTGGTCGAACTTTCTCCCGGCATTGCCCGTCTGGTCCGCGTCGAACGTATCCATCTGGAACAGGACGCAGGAAAATCCATCCATGACATGGACCCCACGATGTCGTTTGTCGATTTCAACCGCACCGGCGTTGCCCTGATGGAAATCGTCTCCCGCCCCGATATCCGCTCGGCGGAGGAGGCGACCGCTTATGTTACCAAACTGCGCCAAATCCTGCGCTACTTGGGCACCTGTGACGGCAATATGCAAAACGGCAACTTGCGCGCCGATGTCAATGTCTCGGTCTGCCGCCCCGGCCAGTATGAGAAATATCAGGCCACGCAGGATTTCGGCCACCTCGGCACCCGCTGCGAAATCAAGAACATGAACTCCATGCGCTTCATGACGCAAGCGATTGATTATGAGGCTCGCCGCCAGATCGCGATTCTGGAGGATGGCGGCAAGGTGCATCAGGAAACCCGGCTCTATGACCCGGACAAAGGCGAAACCCGTTCCATGCGGTCCAAAGAGGAGGCGCATGATTACCGCTATTTCCCATGCCCCGATCTGCTGCCGCTGGAGATAGAGCAAGCGTGGGTTGATGATATCGCTGCCAACATGCCGGAACTGCCGGACGCCAAGAAAACCCGTTTCATGGGCGATTTCGGCCTGACGGATTATGATGCCAATGTGCTGACCGCCGACCTCGATAGTGCTGATTTTTTTGAACTGGTTGCCAACGGGCGCGATGGCAAAATTGCCGCGAATTGGGTCATCAACGAGTTGTTTGGCCGTTTGAACAAGGAAAGCCTGACGATTGAGGCGACCCCGGTTTCCGCCGAGCAACTCGGTGGGATTATTGACCTGATCGGCTCGGGCGAAATTTCCGGCAAGATGGCGAAGGATTTGTTCGAAATCATCTGGACGGAAGGCGGCGATCCGGCAAAGGTCGCAGCGAGCCACGGGATGAAACAGGTGACGGACACCGGCGAGATCGAAGCTGCGGTGGATGAGATTATTGCCGCCAACCCGGATCAGGTCGAAAAGGCCAAGGCGAACCCGAAACTCGCCGGGTGGTTTGTCGGGCAGGTCATCAAGGCCACCGGCGGCAAGGCTGCACCGGCAATGGTGCAACAACTGGTGGCGCAGAGGCTGGGGCTGTAAACCCGGCAAAGATGCGCCGATCACAACAAGCTGATCGGCGCGCTGCTTTCCTTTCTGTCCGGTTTGGCCGATGAAGCCCTCATG
>NZ_JAKDLJ010000514.1 GCF_030452865.1 Pseudorhodobacter sp. | reverse complement strand
AAAAAATATCCTCCGGGGGTGAATGCGCCTGAAGGCGCAGAGGGGGCGGAAAGCCCCCTGCCCGACCAGCGGTCAGAACGCCTTGAAGGTCATCGTCGTCAGTGTCCGCACAATGCCTGGAATATCAAACAGCGATCCCGACAGAAAATGCCCGACATCCTGACCATCGGGAATATAGATCTTGGCGATCAGATCATATTCACCGCTGGTCGAATACAGTTCCGACACCACTTCGCGGTCATAGATCGCATCGGCCACCTCATAGGTCTTGCCCGGCGTGCAGCGGAATTGAACGAAAACGGCGGTCATGGGTCATCTCCTCATATCACCCGAAACCATAGGCGCGGTGCGGCCACGGAGGCAACCTCATTCCTCCGGCTCCAAGGCCAAGGGTGCCGGTTTTACCGCCAGATCGGCCACCCCGAGCACTTGTTCCGGGCGCGCAAGGCGGTTGCGCACGATCCAGAGCAAGCGCGTTTGCGCACGGGTGATTGCAACATAGGCCAACCGCTTCCACAATGGCATCCCAGCCTCCATCCGGCCCGATTGCGCCGCCGCCCACAGGTCCGGCGCGAACACCTGCACGGTGTCCCACTGGCTGCCTTGCGCCTTGTGGATCGTCACCGCCGCCCCATGCAGGAACGCCGCCCCCATCTTGGCGGCCGAGGGAATGAACGGTTCATCCTCACCCGGTTTTTCGATCTTGATGATGCTCGCGGCTGAAACCTGCGGCTCCTCCGCGCCCACGACATGCAAGCGGGCGAAACCGTCGCGGTTGCCCGGCCCCATGTAGATCACCTGTGCGCCTTTGATCAGCCCGCGCGCCTCCAGATCAATACGTTTCTTGCGGTGCTTCAAGGGCAGTTCAATACCGTCACAGATCAGCGGCTCGCCCGGCACAAGCTCAAACTCCGGCGCGCCATGTGCCGCGCGAAAGGCGGTGATCAAACGGATGCGCGTGGTGTTGCGCCACACCAAGACCGGTGAGCGCGCCATCAAGTCGCTGTCCACCCGCTGCGCCACCTCAACCCTCGGGTCGCGCAGCGCCGCCGCTTCCACCATCCGCTCAAAGGCTTCAAAGCTCAACTCCGGATCGGCCAGAGCATGCGCCAGATCAAGGATCGGGTTCCCCTCCGTCTGGCGGTGGATGCGGTGAAGCTCCAGCCGCCGGGTCGGACCCATCTTGTCAAACACCATTTCACCGGAATTGCCGACCGGGGCCAGTTGGGCCGGGTCACCAAACAGCACGAGACTCGGAAAAATCTCACGCAGGTCATCAAACTGCCGCTGATCCAGCATGGAGGATTCGTCAACGAAGCCGACATCCAGCGGCTCCTCCCGCCGTTTCCAGCCTTTGATAAAATCGCTGCCGCGCAAGCCCGCTGCTGCCAAAGCGCCGGGAATGGAGGCAACCGTGTCGTAAAACGCCTTCGCCCGGTCCAGCGCCAGATCCGTCAGCCCTTCAACCTCCGGCCTCGGGCCATTGCCCGCCAACCATTCGGCAATCTTCTCATATTGTGGGTCATATAGCGGTGTATACAAGATGCGGTGGATCGTGGTCGCAGGCACCCCCCGCAGCCGCAGAACCGACGCTGCCTTGTTGGTCGGTGCCAAAATCGCCAATGTCCGGCGATCCTTGCGGCGTTTGCCCTCATAATCGCCGGAAACGACATCGACGCCCGCCGCCGCCATAGCCTTGTAAAGGCTGGCGAGCAGCATGGTTTTGCCTGACCCGGCCTTGCCGACGACGGCCATCACGCTCGCCTTGCCCTCCAGTGCCGGCGACAGGCTCGCGTTATCAAGATCAATGCCCATACCGCGCATTTGATCCGCAAGCCGGTCCCATGCCTCGGCCTGATCGTCGGAAAATGTAAGCGCCACAGAGTTCATCGCGCGACCATAGCCAAGGCATGGGCGATAGACCAGCAAGGACAGCGCGGATAAGCCCCGCGTGGGCAGGATTTTTGCCCTTCAACCCAAGCAACAGCCCGCCGGTTTCGGCTTGCCGCGAACACCGGGCCAACGCCGCCGGTCACAGGGGTTGCGCGCGCAGCATCGTCACCTGAGAGAGGGCAGTTGCATCAATGCGTGCGCCGCCCGCGCTTTTCTGCCGGATCAAGCGGCAATGCTTCATGTCTTGCGCGGGTCATGGTGG
>NZ_JAKDLJ010000099.1 GCF_030452865.1 Pseudorhodobacter sp. | reverse complement strand
AAAATGACCTGCATGGCTTGGCGGCCCCCGCAATTTCCCGCTCTGCGGTTCGCAGGGTTTCGGAGACCTGGGCCGCCAAGCCATGCAGGTCATTTTGTTGCGCATAGGTCCGCAAATCGGCCAATACGTCGAAGATCCAATCATGGCGCATCGCGCCCCCTCAATAAGACACCCGGAACGGCAACCCTGAGAAGGGTGGCTGGGTCAGCCTAACCAATGATCTGTCAACAAATGGTAACCACCGCCACAATTATGCGCCGCACGCGAAAAGCCGCCGATCCGTTGCTGCGGACAGGCGGCTTCCAGTCGCAAGCACAGCAGCCTCAACGGCTTTGGCTCGCCTCCAGCGTATCTTCGAACGTGCGCAACCCGGTGCGCGGGGCTTGCACCAAAACCGCCATATTGCCCGGTTTGTGTTCATTCCGACGCATCTTCATATGGGCCGCCGGAATTTCCTCCCACGGGAAGACCTCCGACATGCACGGGTCGAGGCGTCGCTCCAGCATCAGCTTGTTCGCGGCCGAGGCCTGCTTGAGATTGGCGAAATGGCTGCCCTGCACGCGCTTTTGATGCATCCACAAATAGCGCACGTCGAAGGTCAGGTTGAACCCGGTGGTTCCGGCACAAATCACCACCATGCCGCCGCGTTTCACCACCAGAACCGAGACGGGGAAGGTCGCCTCACCCGGATGTTCAAACACCATATCGACGTTGTTGCCCTTGCCGGTGATGTCCCAGATCGCCTTGCCGAACTTGCGCGCCTCGGTAAACCACGCCTTGTATTCCGGCGTGTTGACCGTGGGCATCTGGCCCCAGCAGTTGAAATCCTTGCGGTTGATCACGCCTTTCGCGCCAAGCCCCATGACAAACTCGCGCTTGTCCTCCTCCGAAATCACACCAATCGCATTGGCCCCCGCCGCATTGATCAACTGGATCGCGTAGGAGCCAAGCCCGCCCGACGCGCCCCAAACCAGCACATTGTCACCCGGTTTCAGGATATGCGGGCGATGGCCGAACAGCATCCGGTAGGCGGTCGCCAGCGTCAGCGTGTAACAGGCACTTTCCTCCCAGGTCAGGTGCTTTGGCCGTGCCATAAGCTGCTGCGCCTGAACCCGCGTGAACTGCGCGAACGACCCATCCGGCGTCTCATAGCCCCATATCCGTTGGGTCGGGGAAAACATCGGGTCACCGCCATTGCATTCCTCATCATCGCCGTCGTCCTGATTGCAGTGGATCACCACCTCATCGCCGACCTTCCAGCGTTTCACCTTGTCGCCGACCTTCCAGACGATGCCCGAAGCGTCCGATCCGGCGATATGATAGGGTTGCTTGTGGCCGTCAAACGGGCTGATCGGGATGCCGAGCGCCGCCCAGACCCCGTTGTAATTCACCCCCGCCGCCATCACCAGCACCAGCACTTCATTGCTGTCAATCTCTGGCGTTTCCACGATTTCGCTTTGCATCGCGCTGTCCGGCTCGCCATGGCGCTCCTTGCGGATCGCCCAAGCATACATCTGCTTTGGCACATAGCCGAGCGGCGGCATCTCCCCGACCTTGTACAGATCTTTCTCAGGTGCGTCATAGGCCACGATATCAAGCTGCGTATCCAAAGCCATTCCGGCCTCCTTCTTGGCAAATATCATGCCGCATCGCAGAATCAATGCAGCGTCCCAGCGATGGGTACGAGGATTTGCGCAACTTTGCAATAGATGTGCCAATGGTTTTTGTAACTTTATGTCCGCCGCAATGCGGCAACTGGCGTCATTCACCCAAAGCCTGCTGCACCGAAGCCGCATAATAGGCGATCAGACTGCCCGCCCCCGGTGCAATCTGCGTGACGCCAGCATTGTCATTCACCAGATTGCGACCTCTCAGCGCGTCGATCCCCTCGAATCCTCCGCTATTGTTCAGCCGCAAAGCCACGCCGTTCTGCCGCAAACGCTTCGCCAGACCCTCCATCCGCTGCACCAGTTCTTCATCCGTCGCCGGCCCCTGCATTATCGCGGCCGCCGCAAGTGGCACCGGCAGGACCGGCACCGATGCCGCAATCCGCGCCATCAGATCAGCACCCAGCGTTTCCAGATCGCGCTGGGGATTCCGCGCCAGCCAGTCGCGCAGTGACAAAGGCGCGCCAAACCCGGCGGAGGCGATGCCGAACCCGGTAAAGCGACCTGTCGATTTGCGCCAGGCGGTCCGCAGCAACGCGCGCAGCGCCGCAACCGGGCGCGCCCGAAACCGCCGCGTTCCCTCGGCCGCGGCCTGAGTCAGGACGCCATCCTCAAACACCCGGTCATAGGACAAACCGACCGGCACAAAAACAACATCCCGGCCCAAGGGGTCAAACCCCGCCACGATATAGCTGAGCAATCCCATGCGCGCAGAACCGACCCGGCCATCAAGGCTTAAGCCGCCTTCCGGGAAAACCGCCTGCGTCGTTCCCTCCGCCGTCGCCATCTGAACATAGCGTGCCAGAACCCTGCGATAGAGCGCATTGCGGCTGTTTCGCCGGATGAAATAGGCGCCCATCGCCCGGATCATCTGACCCAATGGCCAGACCCTCGCCCATTCACCGACGGCATAGGACAAGGCCGAGCGGTCCGCGACCAGCCAAGTAACCAAAACATAATCCATATTGCTACGATGGTTGATCACGAAAATCACTGTCGCCTCCGGGTCGATCCCCTTCAACTCTGCATCGACCCGCGCAATCCGAACCCTGTAGAACAGCGTGCTCATCCAGCGCGCCAATCGCGTGGCGACGCCGAAATAAAGCAATGTTGAAAACCCCGGCACGATTTCGCGCGCATAGGCCTTCGCCTCCTCGAATACCACGTTTTGCGGCCGCCCGGTTTCAGCAGCGTTCTCGGCAATCGCCTGCATCACCGCCGGGTCATAGATCAGCCGCACGATCTTGTCCTGCCGCCGCATCAGCTTCATCGGGTCGATCGGACGCTGCAAACGCTGGTTCAACCGCGCCAATGCGCGCTGCGCCCGTGCGCGAAAAAACCACCGCACCGAAGGGAACAGGAAATGCGATGCAAAGGTGACCGTCCCGAAAAGCAGGATCAACACCAAAAACCAAATCGGAATCGTTACGGTTCCTGTCATGACACCACCCTAGCGGATCGCAACACATCTGTAATCCGTGCAAGCTGCTTTTATGCCGACTTGCAGCAAAGCCTATGCCGCGTTGCAGCGAATTGACATTGGCATAAAGTGTCACCTATCAATCTCATGACGTAAGAAAATTGCGCGCCCCGATTCACGCGCCCGATTCGAAAAGGCCCGCCATGACCGCCAAGACCAAAGATAAACCCTGGTTGTTTCGCACCTATGCGGGCCATTCCACGGCTGCTGCGTCCAACGCGCTATATCGCGGCAATCTGGCCAAGGGAC
Organism: Pseudorhodobacter sp.; assembly: GCF_030452865.1. Classification (GTDB taxonomy): domain Bacteria; phylum Pseudomonadota; class Alphaproteobacteria; order Rhodobacterales; family Rhodobacteraceae; genus Pseudorhodobacter. The sequence continues at coordinate 6,747 of NZ_JAKDLJ010000099.1, read as the reverse complement.
AAACCGGACTTTCGGTCGCTTTCGATCTGCCGACCCAGACCGGCTATGACAGCGACCACGAGCTTGCCCGCGGTGAGGTCGGCAAGGTTGGCGTGCCGATCTGCCATCTGGGTGATATGCGGGGGCTGTTTGCCGATATCCCGCTGGAACAGATGAATACGTCGATGACGATCAACGCAACCGCACCGTGGCTTCTGGCGCTCTATATCGCGGTGGCGGAGGAACAAGGCGCTGATATCGCAGAACTTAACGGCACCGTGCAAAATGACATCATCAAAGAATACCTGTCGCGCGGCACCTATATCAGCCCACCGATGCCCAGCTTGCGGATGATCACCGATGTCGCGGCCCATACGCAAAAACACCTGCCCAAATGGAACCCGATGAACATCTGTTCCTATCATCTGCAAGAAGCGGGGGCGACACCGGAACAGGAACTCGCCTTCGCTTTGGCCACGGCATGCGCCGTTCTGGACGATCTGAAAGCCAAGGTGCCCGCTACCGATTTCCCAAATATGGTGGGACGGATTTCGTTTTTCGTGAATGCAGGCATCCGCTTTGTCACCGAGATGTGCAAAATGCGCGCCTTTGTCGACCTGTGGGATGAGATCTGCTTGCAGCGTTACGAAGTGCAAGACGCGAAATATCGCCGCTTTCGCTATGGCGTGCAGGTGAACTCCCTCGGGTTGACTGAACAGCAACCGGAAAACAACGTCTACCGTATCCTGATTGAGGCGCTGGCGGTGACGCTCTCGAAAAACGCGCGCGCCCGCGCCGTGCAATTGCCCGCGTGGAACGAAGCCTTGGGCCTGCCTCGCCCTTGGGATCAGCAATGGTCCCTGCGGATGCAGCAGATTCTGGCTTATGAGTCCGATTTGCTTGAATATGACGACCTCTTTGATGGCAATCCTGCCGTTGACCGTAAGGTCGAAGCGTTAAAACAAGGTGCACGCGAAGAATTGGCCCGGATCGACGCGATGGGCGGGGCGGTGGCCGCGATTTCCTATATGAAAGGCCGGTTGGTTGAGGCGAACGCCGAACGCATCGCGCGCATTGAAACCGGCGAGACCACGGTGGTCGGCGTGAACCGTTGGGTGGAGACAACACCAAGCCCGCTGACCGCCGGGGATGGCGCAATCATGGCAACCGATCCGGCAGCGGAATCCGATCAAATTCAACGCCTTAACCAGTGGAAGGCCGCCCGCAGCTCGGCGGCCATTGAGGCCGCTCTCGCTGCGCTGCGCAGTGCCGCGCAGAGCGGCGCGAATATCATGCCGCCCTCAATTGTCTGCGCCAAAGCAGGGGTCACGACGGGCGAATGGGGGGCAACAATCCGCGCGGTCTTTGGCGAATACCGCGCGCCCACCGGGGTTTCGCGCAACCCCTCCAACCGCACCGAAGGGTTGGAAGCCATCCGCGAGGCGGTTCAAACCGTATCGGCCAAACTGGGCCGCCCGCTGAAGTTGCTGATGGGAAAACCGGGGCTTGACGGCCACTCCAACGGAGCCGAACAAATTGCCGCCCGCGCCCGTGATTGCGGGATGGATATTCATTATGAGGGCATCCGACTGACCCCGACACAAATCGTTGAAGCTGCAATAGAACAGCAAGCCCATGTCATTGGCTTGTCGATTCTGTCCGGTTCACATGTCCCACTCATCACCGAAACTCTTGAAATCATGCAAAGAAGTGGATTGTCAAACATCCCGCTAATCGTTGGCGGCATCATCCCTGAACTGGATGCGGCGCAATTGCGTGCGATGGGAGTTGCGGCGGTTTATACACCCAAGGATTTTGAACTGAACCTGATCATGATGGACATCGTGGCGCTGGTTGATCACACTCAATGTGTCGACCCCTTGGTTTCGGCTTGAGGTGACGTGTTGCAACCGGGTTGGCGGAAGATTGTCGGTGCGGAACCACAATGAGCGCCTGATGTCGGTGCGCCCAACGAGGCCTCAACCGGGCGGCGGTGCTGGCCCGATGACCTCAAGGCGCAGATTGTGGTCGAGGATGTTCTTCTTGGCGCACGGATTCGCGAGGTTGCAGCAATATAGAGGCTGATCAGCGGGCATCTTTCCGGGTGGTGAGATCTTGCGCGCAGGGCTCAGCGGGTGATGCCCTCCGTCAGCACACCCATCGTTGAGGCCTTTGTGATCGAGCCGTCAACGTCCGATTCAACCGCTTCGCGATCAGTAGAAAGCGCCCTGATCAAGATCGGGATCGGTTTCATAGTTCTGCATGTTCGCCCCGGGTGCTGAAGGCCGGGACGGTGCATCGGCCAGGTTAGGCGGCGTTGCAGGAAGTGCGGTGATCTTGCCGGATCAGGCCGTTTGGGTCATCAGTCAAATCACCCACTTCCTGGCAATCGAATACATAGATTCGATGAAAATGGGCCGCACATCAAGCGGGTGATCGAATCTAAAAACAAGGTTTGCCGCTACATCTGCACGGACCTGCTGAACTTGCCGAACGGCCAGACATTGTTCCCGAGCGTCTTCAGGTCATCATCACCCTCCACTCCCGCTATGCTGTCGTCGCGCCGATAATGTCATTCGAGAAGCCGCGCTGATCGGGTGCGGGCTGCGGGCGGAAGGCGCGCTTGCCCCTCACCGACCACTGCTACGCAATTTCCTGCCGGCCAACAGATGAGACCCGCACCCCAGCGCTTGATCCAAAGGCGGACAAAAGCAGGGCCGGCCACCTTTGAACGCTGTTCCGCGATGATCGCGGTTGGAATGGTGCCGATCCGCCCGCCCTCAGCTTCACTTACGCCCTAGCATTACATTTGCATCATCTTCCGCTGTCCGGATCCATGAGTTTCCATGGATCGGAGGTCATGGATGGCAGGTGCAACGGTCGAGGCAACGGTTGAACTTTGGGCGTTTTTGTTGCGGGAAGTGAAGGCGCGGGTGCGATCTTTATTCACGCAGGAGCGTGCGGCAGCATCAGCAGGACAGTTTTTGGACGGCTTGCTTGGGGGAAGAATGACGCAAGACGGGATGGATGCGTGCGATCCCGGCCCTTGGCGGCAACAGGCGAACCTGGGTCGCGGAGTCCCTGCGCCGACCTGCGCGAAGCACTGACCGCCAATGGCCACCCGCGTCACGCATCGATGCCCTTGCGCCCTGGTCGTTCGCAAAGCCCTCAGGCTGGAAATCGGGAGGCCTTCAGGCACCACTTACGGTCGATCGGGTAACGACGTCTGCTGAGTAGCAACCGTACAAAACCGCGCCTTTCAGCTTCACCGCAAAAAATATCCATCGCACTTTGCGTTGCAAGGCTGCGTAGCCGGAGGTATGAATTTTCGCAGAGAATTCAGGCCTTAAGCGTGGATAGCCCCATCCCCACAAGCAAGTGCCGCTTCACGCACTGCCTCACTATATGTCGGGTGCGCGTGACATGTCAGCGCCAAATCTTGCGCCGAGGCACCAAATTCCATCGCGACACACACCTCATGTATCAGATCGCCCGCCATCGGGCCGATGATATGCGCGCCCAGGATACGGTCGGTTTCCTTGTCTGCCAAAATTTTCACAAACCCTTCCGCCTGAAAGATCGCCTTTGCCCGCGCGTTGCCCATGAAGGAAAACTTGCCGACCTTATAAGCCCGGCCTTCCTCTTTCAGTTGCTCCTCTGTCTTGCCGACGCTTGCCACCTCCGGCGTCGTGTATACCACGCCGGGGATTACCCCATAGTTAACGTGGCCCGCTTTACCGGCCAGACTCTCTGCCAGCGCCATGCCCTCGTCTTCGGCTTTATGGGCCAGCATCGGGCCGACAATCGCGTCACCAATAGCATACAAGCCTTTGATATTCGTTGCGAAATGATCGGTCTTGATTTGCCCGCGCTTTTCCATTTCCACGCCCAACGCCTCCAACCCCAGACCTTCTATGAACGGTTTGCGGCCGGTCGCGACGAGCACGCAATCGGCGTCCAATACCACTTCCGCGTCATTCTTGCTCAGCTTATAGGTCACTTTGGCCTTGCCGCCTTTGGTTGCCACCCCTTGCACGGCAGCACCAAGGACGAACTTAATGCCTTGCTTTCCAAGGATTCTTTGGAAGGCTTTGGCAACATCGCCGTCCATTCCCGGCGTGATGGCGTCGAGGTATTCGACCACCGTTACCTCTGACCCCAAGCGCGCATAGACAGAACCCATTTCAAGCCCGATTACACCCGCGCCGATCACCACCAAGGACTTCGGCACCTTGTTCAAAACCAGCGCGCCGGTGGAGGTCACAACGGTCTTTTCATCGACCTCAACACCCGGCAAGGAGGACGGTTCAGACCCGGTTGCGATGACAATGCTTTTCGCCTCATGCACCTCATCCCCGACCTTGACCTTGCCCGCCTCCGGGATGCTTCCCCAGCCTTTCAGCCAGGTTATCTTGTTCTTTTTGAACAGAAATTCTATGCCCTTGGTGTTACCGTCCACCACCTCTTGCTTATAGGCCTGCATCTGTGCCCAATCGACCGAAGGCGACTTGCCCTTCAGGCCCATCTTGACGAAATTATGCTCTGCCTCATGCAAGCTATGGGTCGCGTGCAGCAGGGCTTTGGAGGGGATACAGCCGACGTTCAGGCAGGTGCCACCAAGGGTTTCGCGGCCCTCAACCACAGCGGCTTTCAGGCCGAGTTGGGCGCAGCGGATGGCGCAGACATAGCCGCCGGGACCGGCGCCGATGATGATAACGTCAAAACTTGCCATGGGTCATTTCCCTCATATTTTCAGCATTTGCTAAGCAAACGTTAAGACCCCAGAAACTCTCTGGGAAAGCTACAGAAAAGGGCCAGAGGTTTTCCGGCCCCGAAATCAGATCAGCGCGGCGACGATCATCGCCATGGTTGCAAGGAACCCTACGCCCCAAATCGCCGAACGCCAAGGGCGCCAGCCGAAAGCATAGGCGGGGACGTAGAGGATGCGGGCGCAAAGATAGACCCAGGCGCAAGCGGCGGTGACGCCGGAGGATTGACCGCCGAGGGTGACCACGAGCACTGCGATGGTGAACAGGATCAGCCCCTCAAAGTGGTTGTTCAGCGCGCGTTGCAAGCGCCCGGTCCGCTCCGACAATTGGCGCGAGGGTGGGCGGTCGCGGGCGGAGGAGGTATAGCCGGTGCCAAGCTCCATATTCGCGGGGATCGCGAAGAGCAGGTATTGCACCGCTTGCAGCAGGGCGGCGAGGGCAAGGGCGGTGAGTTCGGCGGTCATAGCGTTTCCAGAAAATGATATTCGCCGCTTGTCACGCCCGCACGGTTGGCGTGCATATCGGCTTTCGGGGCTTCCATGAAGGCCTGCGCCTTTGCTCGGTTGTGGACCTCGAACAGGAACCAGACGCGGTTTGGTTGCCCATCCTCGCGCCAGATTTGCATCAGCGAAAGCCCGGCATCGCGCTGCGCCTCAAGATCGGCGTCGAACACCTGTTTCCATGTGGCGAAATCCTGAACGTCATTGCGGCAGAGAAGTTGCATGGCGGGCGCCTTTCTTTGGGTCGCGGGTTAAATGAAGTTAAATTCCAACTTAACTGGGGTCACAAAGACGAGGAATTGCACAGCTCTGCGCAATCTCGGGCGGCCTATAATATTGAGTTCGGATGTCATGGCGAAGTCACGCTCAGAACGACCCTAGCAACGCCCCATACAAACGCAACGAGCGCAATTACAGCTCCAATGATATAAACTGGAATAGCCACCTTATCACTCATACCCTTACCCAGATCGTAAGGGTTGAACGTAATCGAATTAACGTATGAAATAGCCACAACTACAAAGGTAGTCGCAATGCCTATTAAGAAACAAAGCATAGCAAATCGCAAAGCATCTAACGGGACAACGAAAGCGGAGTTGGCTGCTGCGTTTCCTATAAAAGTCAAGAGAACAACAAAAGCGCCGCTATTCAGAGTGATCAGAGTTTTCAGTGCAAACATACCCAATTCTCGAGTGAATTGAACGTTGTTTCTATACCATTCCAATGTAACGTCTTTTGGGTCTGGGGACGACATAAACTCTACATCCTAGAACAACTTTGATGATCCATAAAAGGGCAGGCAAGCCCTATCGAAGACGCACTCCAGAGAGGCGCTTAACGAGGAAATCACAAATCCATCAACAACCGCCGTGGATCCTCCAGCGCCTCTTTCACCCGCACCAGGAACGTCACCGCCCCCTTCCCGTCCACAATCCTGTGATCATAGGACAGGGCGAGATACATCATCGGGCGGATTACGATTTCACCGTTGACCACGACCGGGCGATCCTGAATTTTGTGCATCCCCAGAATCCCCGATTGCGGCGGGTTCAGGATGGGCGACGACATCAGCGAGCCATAGACGCCGCCGTTGGAAATGGTGAAGGTGCCGCCTTGCATATCGGCCATCGAGAGCTTGCCATCGCGGGCTTTCAGGCCCAGCTCGCCAATGGTTTTCTCAATCGTCGCAAAGCCCATTGCATCGGCGTCGCGCACCACCGGGACCACAAGGCCCGAAGGCGTGCCAACCGCAACGCCCATATGGACGAAGTTCTTGTAAACCACATCGGTCCCGTCGATTTCGGCGTTCACTTCCGGGACTTCTTTCAGCGCGTGGCAGCAGGCTTTGACGAAGAAGGACATGAAGCCGAGTTTGACCTTGTGCTTCTTCTCAAACTCCGTCTTGTAGTCGTTGCGCAGGTCCATGATCGCCTTCATATCCACCTCGTTATAGGTGGTCAGCATGGCGGCGGTATTCTGCGATTCCTTCAGGCGGCGCG
>NZ_JAKDLJ010000513.1 GCF_030452865.1 Pseudorhodobacter sp. | reverse complement strand
GTGATCGCAATGGCGAAGCGGGTGTCATACCCTTCCTTTACCATCGCGGGGATCAAAATCTTGCCGCAGCCTGCCGCATCGGCAGTCGATGACCCCGAAATCCCGGCAAACAGCATCGACACCGCGACGTTCACATGGCCAAGCCCACCCGGCATCCAACCAGTCAGGACGCGCGACAGATCTATCAACTTATCGGTGATCTTGCCGGAGTTCATCAGGTTCGCAGCCAGCAGGAAAAACGGCACGGCCAGCAAGATGAACGAATTATACGACTGGAACATGCGGTCAAGGACGATGAACGGCGTCAGCCGCATATCCATCAGCACCACCGGCACGGTTGCAATACCCAACGCAAAAGCCACCGGAAGCCGGATCAGCACCAGCAAAAGAAATCCGCCAACCATGATGGCGCAGGCAAGACCTGTTGAAACAATCATGACAGTGCTTTCTCTGAATTGCGATATTCGATGAAGGCTTCGGCCAATCGGTAGAAGGCAAAGACCGCCCAAACTACGCCTGCAACCGGCACGGAAATAAAGGTGATCAGCTTGTTTGCCTGCATCATTACAGTGTTCTGCAAATAGCCGAACTCAGCATATTCGATGCCATACCACGCAAAGACCAACGCAAACGCCCCGATCAAAAACAAAACGATGCCTTTTTGTAGGAAAATCGTCAGCGGGCGGGTGGCGTCAGGTGTTACCTGAACATCGAAATGAGAGCCCTCCCAAACTGCGATCATTGAACCGACCATAACCATCCAGACGAAGATGAAAGTGGCGAGCTCTTCGGTCCACAGATAGACAGGGATTATACCGGTATAACGCGCAATCACCTGCATCGCGACCGGGATCGCGAGGGCCGCCATCAGTGCCGCCAACAAGACCCGCAGGCATTGGCAAAATCCTTCAAGTATCCGCTTCAAGTGAATTCCTCCTGCCCGCATTTCCGTCATGAAAAACCGAGAAGCGCATTCCGAACCCGTGTGCCCGGAATGCGCAGGTTTGATTGCCTGCCTCGCTTACATCCCGCGGATTGCAGCCAAAAGTTCGGTCGCCCCAAGGCTTTTTGCATAGTCATCTTGCACCGGGATCACCATTTCCAGCAGTTTATCACGGTCTTCAAATTCCAGCACCGTCAACTGTTTGGCATCAACCATCTGTTGCAGCTTTTCGCCATCCTCACGCGATTCCAGTTCACGACCGAAGGCACCCGCTTCTTTGCCGGCCGCAAGGACAGCGGTTTGCAAGGCTTCAGGCAATGTGCGGAATGTTTTGCCGCTCATCACGATCGGGCGCACGGTGATTGCATGGCGGGTCAGCGAAAGAAAAGGTGCAACCTCATAGAACTTGAGGTTCTGAATGCTGGCCGCTTCGTTCTCAAAGCCCGAGATAACACCGGTCTGGATCGCGTTATAGACCTCGTTATAGGCGATCGCCGACGGAGCGGCGGTCAGAGCCGAAAAGATTTGCGCTTGGATCGGCGCGCCCATGACGCGCATTTTGAACCCGGTCAGCTCATCTAGATTGTGGATCGGATGGTTTGAAAGAATGTTCCGCACACCGCCACCGGTATAGCCGATGACCATGATGTCGGCTTTATCCAAAAGTTCCTTTTCCAGGGGCTTCAACACATCACTGGACAGCACCGCCTCCCAATGGGCTTTGTCGCGGAACAGGAACGGCATATCCATCAGCGGTATAGACGGCGCAAACGTCGCCATGTTGGAAGGCGCCATGATCGTGTAATCAATGGCCACGCCTTGTTGAAGGAAGGTGACATAATCAGCTTCAACCCCCAATTCGCCGTTCAAGCGCAGATCGAACTTGACGTCACCGTCATATTTCTCGTTCACCAATTCGGCAAACCGTTCCATGGTCTTGGTGAAGGCATGGTTTTCATCGAACATACTGGCGCCGCGCAATGTGATATCCTGCGCCGTAGCAGATGTAAGTGTCGCCCCAAATGCGGCGGCAAGCGCCGCACCCCGAAGCATGGTTTTCGCTGAAATTAGTCGTGTCATGTGTTCCTCCTCGAACTGTTATCAGGGCGCACGACCAACTGCCCGCAAAGATGCGATGCGTGGCAACAAAAGAGCGCGCGAGTAGCCGACGCGCCTTCCATCATGTCAGAACGAAAATCTCCCCTTGATAGAAAATAAC
>NZ_JAKDLJ010000512.1 GCF_030452865.1 Pseudorhodobacter sp. | reverse complement strand
TGCGGCATCCGGGGTCAGATCAAAACGGTTCGGCTTGCGGCTGGACAGGCCGGCTACCCGGTAGGGATGACTATAGGGAAAGGGGGCAGGGCCAGCGTCGGTCCCGTTGTCAGGTTTGTTGTTCATCTTGTGTCCTTTTCTCGGATCTCGTGCGAAACCGTCGCTCCGGCACAGTCTGTGTCATTCTCACGGGCGTTTCTTGCGTTCCTTTCTTGAACAAAAGCCTATCCTTCTGTAAGTCAAAGGCAACGCCGGAAAACCGGGCTGGGATACGGGGCTTCATCCCCATAGGCAAGAGGGTGCAAGGGACATGCAGGCAGGCAAGGCAAAAGCGCGGTTTGTCCGACTGGTCATGGCGGGGTGCATCCTGCTGATGGCGGCCTGCTCTGCGATCTATCGTAACCATGGCTATGTGCCCGAAGATGTCGATCTGGAGCAGATACAGGTCGGCACCTCCTCCCGGCAGGACGTGGCTGATTTCATCGGTCGCCCTTCGGCTGCGGGTTTGCTGAATGATCAAGGCTGGTACTATGTCCAGAGCCGTTTTGAACATTTCGGCCCGAAAGCCCCGGTGGAGATTGAACGTCAGGTCGTCGCCATCACCTTCAATGATCAGGGCATTGTCGAGAATGTCGAACGCTTCGGTCTTGCCGAAGGGCGCATCGTGCCATTGTCGCGCCGTGTGACAGACAGCAACATCAAGGGTGTCAGCTTCCTGCGTCAGCTTTTCGCCAGCTTCGGGTCCGTTCGGGCCAAAGACGCCTTGAAGTGACGACCGCCTTATCGCCCTGATTTGGCGCCGCCATCGCAATTCGGCCGCAGCGCCACGCCACCGGCGGGCTTGCCAGCGATTTGCGCTGGTCGCATACTTTCACTGACGCGCGTACGGCGAGATTTCACGGCCCCGGCCCAAAGGATTGAACGGTGTTGCAGCTTCTCAAAGGCCGCTATCGGGCCCGTGTGGCCGCGGACGCAAGCGATCTGGCGCGGGCGCAAACCCTGCGCGGCCTGTGTTTCGGCATCGCCTCAGGGCGCGATGCGGATGCGTTTGATCCGGTGTGTACTCATATGCTGATTGAAGATCAGGCCAGCGGGATGCTGGTCTGTTGTTTTCGCCTGCTGCCCGTCCACGACGCGCCCACCCTGAAACACTGCTATTCCGCACAGCATTACGATCTTTCCGCCTTGGCGGGTTATCCCGGCCCGATGCTGGAGCTCGGGCGGTTCTGCCTGCACCCTGACTGGCATGATCCCGACATCCTGCGCATCGCCTGGGGTGCTTTGACGCGGCAGGTGGATGCCATGGGGATCGGGTTGCTGTTCGGCTGCACGTCTTTCGCCGGGGTGGACGCCGTACGGCATCTCGACGCCTTCAGCCTGCTTTATCAGGCGCATCGCGCGCCGGAGCCTTGGCGACCGCTGCGCAAGGCAGCGCAGGTTTTCGAGTTCGCCGACGGTCTGCGCGACCATTCGATCGACCGGAGCCGCGCCAAGGCGACAATGCCGCCGTTGCTGCGCACCTATCTGCTGATGGGCGGATGGGTCAGTGACCATGCGGTGATTGATCGGGAGATGCAGACGATGCATGTGTTTACGGCGGTGGAGATCGCGCTGATCCCGGCCACCCGCGTGCGTCTGTTGCGCGCCGTGGCGTCCTGAATCCGCTTTATTTCCGCTTTTCGACAACGCCAAGCGAATCCAGCGCCGCCTCAAGTGCTGATCGGCTCTGACCCGGTGCTTTCGCTTTCAATGCGTCGAAGGTTTTGCGCAATGCGACTTTTTCAGCACCCTGACAGTCGTTCCACGGTCGGCCCTGCAAGCCCATCACCAGAACATAATAGCCGATGAAATGCGCCCGCGTGCCTGACTCCAACAGCCGCATGTAGGCGGCATCCGCACCAAGCGCGCGCAGCTCCTCCGCCGAATGGACCCCGGCACGGGCAAAAGCCGCCTCTGACGCGGGGCCAAGATTGGGGATGCTCGAAATCGGTGTTTTTTGATCTGACATGACCGAGGTTTCACCAAAATGGCAGTAGTTTGCAACCGCCGTTCTGGTCATGGCGCATCGACATCACGTCAAAGCGCGCCGCTCACACCGGAATCAGATCGCCGCCCAGTCGCGGAAGATCGTTTGACCTTGCTGCTGGCCGCTGCCTGAGGATTGGCCCTG
>NZ_JAKDLJ010000098.1 GCF_030452865.1 Pseudorhodobacter sp. | reverse complement strand
AGATAACGCGCGTCGGATGGTACTGCAATTGAAACATGGGGACCGGCTCGACTTGGCCAAACCTGCGGGCGTATGGCTCCTGCGCGCCGCAAAGCCGATTTTGCGGCCCGATATGCTGGTGGCGCCCGTCCCGTTGCACTGGTTTCGGTTGCTGCGCCGCCGCTATAACCAATCGGCTTTGCTCGCGGGTTCGCTGGCGAGGTTGGCGGGGCTGGAGCATTGCCCCGATTTACTGGTGCGGTCGCGACACACGAAAAGCCAAGGCGGGCGTGACCGGCTTGAACGGTTCGAGAATATGCAGGATGCGATTCGCGCCCATCCGCGCCGCAAAGACCGCCTTCAAGGGCGTCATATCCTGCTGGTGGATGATGTTATGACCTCTGGTGCAACTTTGGCGGTTGCGGCGGATGCTTGCCTTGCGGCGGGTGCGACTTGTGTTTCGGTGTTGGCACTGGCGCGCGTTGCGAAGGATGCTTAAATCCCTATAGTCATCGCGACCATTAGGGGTGAGAGCATGAAACCTGTCGAAATCTATACCTCTCCGCTTTGCGGCTATTGCCATGCGGCGAAACGCTTGCTGACCAACAAAGGCGTGACCTTTACCGAGCATGACGTTTCCCGTGATCCCGCAGCGCGCGCGGATATGGTTCGACGCGCGAATGGTGGCCGCACGGTGCCGCAAATCTTTATCGGTGCGCAGCATGTCGGCGGCTCGGATGATCTGCACATGCTGGAGCGTACCGGCAAACTTGACGCGCTATTGGCGGATTGATGGATGCGGATAGCCCTTGTTCAGTTGACGGTTGGCGATGATCCGGCAGCAAACCTGCCGGAAACGCTGGGTTTGATCCGAAAAGCCGCTGCCGGTGGCGCAGAATTTGTGCTGACGCCGGAATGTACCAACGGGCTTTCCTCCAGCCGTGAACACCAGAGACGGATATTTCACCGCGAAGAAGATGACCCGAATTTGCAGGCATTGCGGAATGCAGCGGCGGAACTCAGCATCTGGCTGCTGATCGGATCACTTGCGCTGTTGACGGATGACCCGGACGGGCGCTTTGCCAATCGCTCCTTCCTTATCGGGCCCAAGGGCGAAGTCGTCGCGCGTTATGACAAGTTGCATATGTTCGACGTGAACGTCTCTGCAACCGAAGTTTACCGCGAATCGGCAGGCTATCGGCCTGGAACGGAGGCAGTGCTGGCGAAAACGCCGATTGGTGCGATTGGAATGACCATTTGCTATGATCTACGCTTTCCCTATCTGTTCCGCCATCTGGCGCAGGCTGGTGCGCAGATCATTACCGTTCCCGCTGCCTTCAACGATACTACCGGCGCCGCACATTGGGAGGTGTTGCTGCGTGCCCGCGCGATTGAAACCGGCGCGTTTATACTGGCCCCTGCACAAACCGGGTTTCATCCAGAAACGATGGTTGGCAAGGGACGGCGGACCTATGGCCACAGCCTTGTCGTGGCCCCGTGGGGCGAGGTACTGGTCGATGCCGGAACCGAACCGGGCGTGAGTTTTGCCGAGATTGACCTTTCGGCAGTAGACCGCGCGCGTGGTCGCGTGCCGTCATTGAGTCATGACCGTGATTTCACGGGGCCAAAATGACTGACACGCCGGAAGATCTTGCGGTGGCCCTGTTCGGAGAGCTGTTCATGGCAGACCAACTCGCCCGGAACCGCATCTCCAAAGTTCTGCCGCGCGGGATGGAGCTTTCGCATTTCGGGGTGTTGAACCATCTGGCGCGCGTCAATGACGAACGGACCCCGGCGCAACTCGCGCGCTCCTTCAATGTCACACGCGGGGCGATGACCAACACGCTGGGCAAGCTGGAATGGGCGGGCCACGTCCACATCCGTCCCGATTGGGACGATGCGCGCCGAAAATGTGTCGCCATCAGTCCCGCAGGTCGCGCCGCGCGTGATGCCGCTGTGCAGGCTGTCGCGCCGCTGATTGCCGAGTTCGTGACGGATTTGGGTGCCGAACGGGTGCGGGCTTTCATGCCGATTCTGCGGGAATTGCGTACCCGGTTGGAAGGCAATGAATAAGTGATGACGCAACAGCCAAATTCGATTTTGGTCATGGGTGCCACCGGACAGATCGGGCGGGTGCCGCGGCGATGGGGGCGAGATGTTCCGCCGGATAGGCTGCGCGCGCTATGGCAATCTCGCAGGCCGGAACCAGCCTTCCCGCATCCGGACATCTTGGCGGAACCTTGCGCCGCCGGTGCGCAGTGGCGATTTGCTGCGTCTGATGCAGCAGTGACACCCCGCATCGAACTGGATACCAAACTTCGGCACGCATTGGTTACGCTCCCGTCCAAAGCCGCGCAGCCGCAGAGGCTGGTTTCCGAACGGCGGGCATTGTCGCAATGATGGGGAGCAAGCGCCTTCTCGATCTGACTCTGGTGGTGATTCTGTCGCTGATTCTTGTCGTTCCGTTTTCAATCCTGCTGGTGGTGATGTATCTGCGTGAGGGGCGGCCGCTTTTTTATGTTGCAGAACGGATGAAGCGTCCGGATCAACCGTTCTGGCTGTGGAAACTGCGGACCATGACCGTGGTGGGAAACGAAAGCGGGGTTTCCGGCGGTGACAAAACCGGGCGCATCACGCCTTTGGGTGCCTTCATTCGCCGCGCCCGCATGGACGAAGTGCCGCAGATCTGGAACGTTTTGAAAGGGGATATGAGCTTCGTCGGGCCGCGTCCGCCATTGCGCGAATATGTCGAACGTTTTCCGGAAATTTACAGCAAAGTGCTGAAAAGCCCGACAGGAATCACGGGACTCGCGAGTCTGCGCTATCATGCAACCGAGGAACGGCTTTTGGCGGCCTGCGCCACGGCAGAGGAAACCGACCGGGTTTATGCAACTGTCTGTGTGCCGGCGAAAGCGCGCCTTGATTTGCTCTATCAGCGCAACTGGTCGATCTGCCTCGACGTGAAGCTGATCTGGGAAACCGGCACCGGGATCCTGATCAAGCGGTTTTTCAAGGGGCGCCAGGGTTGAGGGATGACGCGCTTTTGGATGGCCACGGGTGCCTCCGGCAGGGATATTTTTGCAGAGAAGACGGGCTCAGGGTTTGACTGGAAACAGGTTTGCTGCTTGTTCCGGCGTGTATCGCCCAAGCCGGATATCTTCCTCGATCAACGCCGGGTCGCGTTTTGCGGGGTCGCCATAACCGCCGCCGCCGGGGGTGCGCACACGCACGCGGTCGCCGGGGCCGAGCGCAATGTCTTGCGCTTTGGACAGGTGCGGCGGGATAAAAACCTCACCATTCCGGGTGATTTCGACGCTGTTCACCGCGCCGTCCTTGCCACCCATTGCACCCTGCGGTCCTGTGCGCCCGTGATCCATCACGAAGCTGGCCCTTGCCGTGCCGCGCAGCAGTTCAATCTCGTAGTCCAAGCCGAAACCGCCGCGATGCTCGCCGGCACCGCCTGATCCTTCGTGCAAGGCATAGCGACGGTAAAGCACTGGGAAGTTCTGTTCCATGATCTCCACCGGGGGGGCTTTGGAAATTCCGATGGTCGAACAGCCATTCGACAGCCCATCGTGGTATGCGTTGCCGCCGTACCCGCCGCCCGATATCTGATACATCACAAAATCGCGGCCCTTCTCGGGGTCATGCCCGCCGAGGCCAAAATTGCCGGAAGTTCCGGCAGGTGCTGCGGTGACATGTTGGGGTATGGCCTGGACCAAAGCGGCAAAAACTGCTTCGGCGATGCGCTGCGAGACTTCTGCGGCGCAGCCGGACACCGGGCGCGGGTAATGGGCGTCAAGGAAGGTACCTTCATGGCCGATGATTGTCAGCGGCTCAAATGCGCCTGCCGAGAGCGGCACATCGGGAAAGATATGGCGCAGCGCCAGATAGACTGACGAAAACGTGGTCGCCTGCACCGAATTCATCGGGCCTGCGCAGGGCGGGGAGGAGCCGGTGAAATCGAAGCTCAGCTTCTCGCCATGTCGCGTGACTTTCAGCGCGATGGTCAGGGGTTCATTGACCACGCCGTCACTGTCGATGAAGGCGCGCGCGCTATAGCTGCCTTCGGGGATCAACGCGATTTTCGTGCGCATCTGGGCGGCGGCGAGGGTGCGGATTTCAGCGATTGCGGCGGTGACTGTGGCGTCCGAATAGCGGTTCAGCAATTCAGTCAACCGATCCGCGCCGACCAATAGAGCGGATGCCTGCGCTTGCACGTCGCCGATCCTTTGTTCCGATACCCGGATATTGGAGCAGATTACTTGCCAGATCTCGGTGTCCAACACGCCCTTCTTGAACAGCTTGATCGGGGGCAGCCGCAGCCCTTCCTGTTCGGCAGCCGTGGCCGAGGCAGAAAAGCCGCCCGGCACAGCACCACCGGTATCCGGCCAATGCCCGGTGTTCGACAGCCAGCAGTAAATCTGCCCGTCGCGGTAAAACGGCATCGCGAAGCGCACATCCATCAGATGGGTGCCGCCCAGATAGGGGTCATTCACGATGTAGATATCGCCCGGCTCCGGCGGCAGGGTTTCACCGGATGCGATGCGCGTGATGATATGGCGGGTGGAGAATTGCATGGTTCCGACAAAGACCGGCAGGCCCTTCGCGCCTTGGGCAATGAGCGAGCCGTCGGCGGCGGAATAGATGCCGTCAGAGCGGTCGTCAGCTTCGGCTATCACGGGCGAAAACGCCGCGCGGCTAAAGGTCAGGTCCATTTCGTCACAACACTGTTGCAACCCTGCCTGGATCACGGCGAGGGTGATCGGGTCGATTTTCGTGGTGTTAGAGCCAGTTTCAGGCATGTGGCACCTCTATGATCAGGTTTCCATCGGCGTCTGATGTGACCGTGCAGCCCGGATGGATGAGGGTCGTGCAGTCCATCTGCTCGATGAGTGCCGGACCCCGCAGTGTCAGGTCGAGAGGCAGGTGGTCACGCCAATAGACCGGCGTTTCGACCCAGCCATTGAACCAGACCGGGCGCGTGGTTCGGGGCGTTGCCTTTGCCAGACGTTCGGAGGGGTCAATGAGGCGGGACAGATCCATCTGCGGACGCTCGCCAATGACCGATGTGTTGAGGTTGACGAGATTGGCGCGGATTGTCGGCAGGTTGACACGAAAGCGCGCATGGTAGGCAGCCTCAAACCTTTGTTGCAGTTCCTCGCGGGTGGGGGCCGCGTTTGGCAATGGCACGCGCAGCAAGTGGGTTTGGCCGATGAATTGCATATCGGCGGAAAGCTCCGTTCTGATTTTGGTCAATTCGATGCCAGCGGCTTTGATACGGTCGGTTCCCTGCGTGATCTGATCTGCCAGAACGGCATGAACCTTTGTCATGTCGACACCATCCAGCGGTCGACTTAGGGTGCGGACGGCATCGTGGCGCAGGTCGGCCACCACACAACCCAGCGCGTTGCTCATACCGGGGCGCGCGGGAACCAGCACGCGCGGGATGCCGAGTTCAGCGGCGAGTGCCGTCGCATGCAAGGGGCCAGCACCACCAAAGGCGAACAGCGCGAAATCGCGCGGGTCTGCCCCCAGCGACAGCGACACCATCCGGATCGCCCCTGCCATATGAGTATTGGCGATGCGGATCACGGCTTCGGCTGCGGCTTGGACGGACAGACCCAATGGCTTGCCTATCTTCGTCTCGAATATGGCGGAAAGCTGGGCTTGATTCTCGCCAAAGCGCGCTGCGGGAAGGCGGCCCAGCAGCAGGTTCGCATCCGAAATCGTCGGCTCCGTCCCACCGTTGCCATAGCAGATCGGGCCGGGGCTGGAACCTGCCGAACGTGGGCCAACGCGCAACATTCCGCCCGCGTCAACTCGCGCTATGGAGCCGCCACCCGCCCCCACGGTACGAACATCGACCATCGGGACATGGATGGGCATGGCATATTCCAGCTCGATCTCGTTTGAGACTGGTGCGCTGGCATTTTTGATCAGGGCAACGTCGGTGGACGTACCGCCCATGTCGTAGGTGATCAAGTTCGGAATACCCGCGCGCCGCCCCGTCGCCACGGCGGCCATCACACCAGAGGCGGGGCCGGACATCACGGTTTTTACTGCTTCGGCACTGACCTGCGAAGCGGGGACCATGCCACCATTGCCATTCATCACCAGCAGGTCATGGCGATAACCCTTTGCGCGCAAAGCGGTGGCGAGGGATTGGACATAGCGTTCCAGCAACGGCTGGACTGATGCGTTCACCGCCGCCGTGACCCCGCGTTCGTATTCCCGCGATTCCGACAGCAGGGCGTGGCCGCAGGTGATGTATTGGGTCGACCAGATTTCACCCGCAATCTGGGCGGCAAGCAGCTCATGCATGGGGTTGGCATAGGCATGCAAGAAGTGAATGACGAGCGATTCGCAGCCCATTTTCGCAAGTTTGGTGACGTTTCGGCGCAATTCATCCTCATCCAGCGGCGTGAGGATCCGGCCCTTGGCATCCATCCGCTCCGTCACCTCAAGGCGCAGATCGCGGGGGATGATCGGGATGAATTCACCGGTCATGCCGTAAGCGTTGGGGCGGGTGCGGCGGCCCAGTTCCAGCACGTCCCGAAACCCCATCGTGGTGATCAACCCGGTTCTGGCCAGTTTGCGCTCCAGCACCGCGTTGGTGGTGGTGGTCGTGCCATGCACGATCAGGGCAAGGTCGCAGAGTGGTGTCCCTGACTTACTCAGCGCCGCCAGAACGCCCTCCGCCTGCCCTCCGGTCTTCGGGTTATGGGTGGTCGGCGTTTTTGCGAGCCGAACCTCTCCCGTTGCGGGGTCCAGGATCACCAGATCTGTGAATGTCCCGCCGACATCGGCACCTGCAACAAGATGTGTCATCGGATTTGACCTTGTGTTGTGTTGCCTGGCTGCGCGGGGGGGGCCGTTAGCGTCGGGTGATAGTGCGGGATGAATGCGGTGTTGTGGATATTTGTACAGAGAAGACAATAGCGCATTTCAGACCCCCACAAAGGTGTGGAACTGCGGTGTCTTGGCGGAAAGTCCGTCATTTGCCAGGATCTCCGCCACGGTGCCATTGGTCACGAAAGCAATCCGGTCGGCGAGGGCCAGGGCGGTTTCGACGCGCTGCTCCACCAAGATCGTGGCGACGCCGCTGGATTTGAGCGTCGTCAGAGTGTCCCGGATCAGGGTGATCATCGAGGGTTGCAGCCCTTCCATCGGTTCATCGAGCAGAAGGACTGTGGGTTCCAGACACAGTGCGCGGGCGATGGCGAGCATTTGCTGTTCACCGCCTGACAGTGTGCTTGACCGTTGCGCCAGCCTTTCGCGCAAGCGGGGGAACAGTGACAACACATGGTCACGCGTGGCAGCGCCTTTGCGCCGAGTCATCAGACCGATCTCGATGTTCTGCGCCACGCTGAGTTCGCCAAACAGGCGGCGCCCCTGGGGGACGTAACCGATACCGCGTTTTGGCACTTCATGGGCGGGCAAGGTGTGAAGCGGGGTGCCGTTCAACATGATGCTACCGGCAGTGACCGCCACTTGCCCGATGATCGCGCGCAGCATGGTGGTTTTGCCAGCCCCGTTGCGCCCCATCACGCAAGTCACTTCGCCCGGTTCCGCCCGCAGCGACAGACCGCGCAGCACCTGCACATTGCCATAGCCCGCGTCGATGTTTGCAATCTCCAACATGCGGTCAACCCCCGAGATAGGCGGCTTGCACCGCTGGGTCTGCGCGGATCTGCGCGCGGGTTCCGGTGGCCAGCTTCTCGCCGAAGTTCAGAACCGTGATCCGGTCAGCAAGGTTCATCACCACATCCATGTTGTGTTCGATCAAAAGCACGGTGACTTCTGGAGTGATCGCGCGGACAAGTTGATTGAACACCTCGATTTCGGCGGTGCCAAGCCCCTGCGTCGGCTCATCCAGGATCAGAAGTTTTGGCTGCATCGCGAGCCCCATCGCGACCTCGAGCAAGCGCTGATGGCCATAGGCCAGCGTGCCAGCGATTTGATCCGCGCGGCTGCCGAGCCCGACGCGATCAAGGGCCGCCAAACTCTCCGCTTTCAGGGTCTTGCTGCCTCGGCTCTGGATGGCAAGCGCCACATTGTCGAAGACCGGCAGGTTGGTGTAGATCGACGTGATTTGAAACGTATAGGCGATGCCGCGCACCGCACGGCTATGCGCGGCGAGGCTGGTGATATCCTGACCGTCGAACTCGATCCTGCCAGCGCTGGCCGCAAGCCGACCGGACAGGAGGCCGACAAAGGTGGTCTTGCCTGCACCATTGGGTCCGATCAAAGCGTGAACCTGCCCTTTCGTCAGGTCGAAATCGACATTCTCGACTGCCTTCAAGCCGCCAAAATGCTTGGTCAGGCCGCGCGCAGACAGGATGGGGCCAGGCGCGATCACGGCAACCATTTCGCCCCCTTTTCACGCAACGCACCCAGGATGCCTTTGGGCGCGAAAAGCACCAGCACCAGCAATGCTGCACCGACAACGAACAGATGCGCCGTGGTATAACCGGAGGAAATGTCAATTAGGTAGAACATCAAAAGCGCGCCGAGAAAAGGGCCAAGCGTGGTCCCCGCACCGCCCAAAAGCACATAGAGAAGCGGTAGAATGGAGTATTGGATTGTCGCAAAGCTGGCCCCGATATAGCCGAACAGCACAGCATATGCCGCCCCTGCCGCCCCCGCATAGAGCCCGGAGATACTAAGTGCGATCAGCTTCACCCTGAATGGATCATAGCCCAACATGCGCGAACGTTCCTCATTCTCGCGCATTGCGATCATCGAGCGGCCAAGCCGTGACCGCACCAACACCAGGTTGACCAACAACGCGATCGAGAACAGCGCGAGCGCAGTGAAATAACGCGGGGTGTCGGCTGAAAAATCCAGATTGCTGATGGCGCGGGCGGTGCGTGCAATCACGATACCTTCGTCGCCGCGCGTATATTCGCCATAATAGAGAATGGTCAGGTAACCGGTTTGCGCGAACATCAACGTCACGATCATAAAGGAAACGCCGCCGGTTCGGAGCGCCAACACGCCCGTCGCCGCAGCAATCGCCCCACCCGCTGCGACGCCAAGGATCAACGCCACCGCAGTGGGAACGCCCCAAACCTCTATCCCCAACCCGGTTGCGTAAAGCCCCGCCGCAAAGAACAGCGCATGGCCAAGGGACAGCAGGCCAGTATAGCCAAAGGCGATATTGTACCCCATGGCGAAAACCGCCAGCACCATGATCCGGGCAATATTGGTGTGATGGTAGGGTGGCAGGACGAACTGCGCCGCAAAAAGCACGGCGAGAACAGCGATATGCAAGGCCAATGCGCGCTTCATGCCTTCGCCCCGAACAATCCTTGCGGTCGAAAGACCAGCACCATCGCGACCAGTAATGTCGCCAATATCTTCGCCAGCGTCGGCGAAAAGAAGACCGAGATTGTCCCGTCCGACAACCCGATGATCAGCGCCGCCAACAATGTGCCGCGTAAACTGCCCAATCCGCCGATGATCACCACGATGAACGACAGCAACAAGGGATCATGCCCCATCAGATAATGTGCCTGCTGGATCGGCACGATCAACACCGCTGCTATCGCTGCCAGCCCCGCGCCCAAGGCAAAGGTCGCGGCATAGACCCGATCCACATTGATGCCAAATGCCCGGGCGGTGCTTCGGTCAAGCTGCGTCGCCCGCATGATCAACCCGGCGCGCGTGCGCGTCATCAGCAACCAGACCGCCAGCAGAACCGCGCCCGCTGCCAGCACCACCGCGATCTTGTAACCGGAATAACCGAACCACGGCAGTTGGATGCGCAGGTTGAACGGCGCTTCGACCGGGCGCGCCTCTGGCCCGTAAAACGTCAGTGCAGCCTGTTGAAAGATGTAGGACAAGCCGATGGTGGCCACGATTGTCGCCTCCGGGTCATAATTCAACCGCTTCAGGATCAGCATGTCGGCCAGCGCGGCGATGCCGCCGACGATCAGCGGGCAGATGATCAGCGCCGCCAGAAAGACCATCGCAGGTGGGCCGGGCAGGTAATAGGTGACGAACCATGCGATCACTGCGCCCAACATGAAAAACTCGCCATGTGCCACATTCACCACACGCATCACGCCAAACACCAGCGACAGCCCAACGGCGGTCAGCGCCAGAACTGCGGCCATCACCGTGCCTTCCATCAAGGCCAACAGCAAGAACGGGCCAAAATCCATTCAGAATACCCTGCATTTCATCTTGG
>NZ_JAKDLJ010000511.1 GCF_030452865.1 Pseudorhodobacter sp. | reverse complement strand
ATCTATCGCAAATATCGGCGGATGATTTCATCTTTGGCTGATGGCGGCGGTTGCCTTTGTCCCGTGCGTTTGACAAGACACGCCGGATATTCAAGCGGCGGCGGGGCATCGGTGCGATGAAACTTTTGATGGTGGGGGCTGGTCTGTCAGGTGCGGTTCTGGCGCGGGAATTGGCCGTTGCCGGGCATCAGATCACGGTTATTGATCAACGCGGCCATATTGCAGGTAATTGCCACACCGAGCGGGATGCAGAAACCGGCGTTCTGGTGCATGTTTATGGGCCGCATATATTCCACACCGATGATGCGCAGGTTTGGAATTATGTGCAGCGGTTTTCCTCCTTCAAACCCTACCTGAACCGGGTCAAAACCACGGCGCAGGGTGCTGTGTTCTCCCTGCCGATCAACCTGCACACCATCAACCAGTTCTACGGCCGCACCATGACACCAGATGAGGCCCGCGCCTTCATCGACGCGCAGGCCGATAAAACCATCACCGACCCCCAGACGTTTGAGGAACAGGCATTGCGCTTTGTCGGCCCCGATCTCTATGAGGCGTTTTTCAAAGGCTATACGATGAAGCAATGGGGCTGTTCGCCGCGTGAGCTTCCCGCCTCGATCTTGAAACGCCTGCCGGTGCGGTTCAATTACGACGACAACTACTTCGCCCATAAGTTTCAGGGGATGCCGGAGGATGGCTATACCCCGCTGGTTGCCCGCATCCTGGACCATCCGGCCATTGACGTGCATCTGAACACAGCCTTCACCCCCGATCTGGCAGCACGTCACGATCATGTCTTCTGGAGCGGGGCGTTGGATGGTTATTTTGGCAACCGCCTTGGTCGGCTTGGCTACCGGACGCTGGATTTCAAGCGCAGCGTGGGCCACGGCGATGTGCAGGGCTGTGCCGTAATGAACTACGGCGACACGGATGTCCCATGGACCCGGATCACCGAACACAAGCATTTCTCGCCTTGGGAGGTGCATGAAGGCACGGTCTGCTATCACGAATATGCCCGCGCCTGCGACGAGGGGGATATTCCTTATTACCCGATCCGTCTGGTACAGGAAAAAGCCCTGCTGAGTGATTATATCACCTTGGCCAAAGCGACGGGCGGCGTCACCTTTGTCGGGCGGTTGGGCACCTATCGTTACCTTGATATGGATGTGACCATCCGCGAGGCGCTGGATACCGTTGAGACGTTCAGCGCCGCCCTTGCCGCAGGGCAAACCCCGCCGGTTTTTGCGGTGAACCCGCTTTAAGGGCTTAGTATTCTTCCGGCCCCGAAAACTTGCGGCCAATGCTGTCATAGGCGGTGAACCCTGCGCGCCGCGCGTCCTGCGCGGAATAGATATTGCGCAGATCGGCCAGTCGCGGTGTTTCCATCTTGCGGGCAAGGCGCTTGAGATCCAGCGCGCGAAACTCATTCCATTCGGTCAGGATCACCAGTAAATCAGCATTATTTGCGGCCTTATACGGATCGTCGGCCCAAGTCACACCGGGTAGCAGAGCCTCACCTTCATGTCGGCCCTGAGGGTCCACTGCCCGAACCCGCGCGCCGCCCCCCACCAAAGCGGGGATGATCGTCAGGCTGGGGGCGTCACGCATGTCATCGGTGTTGGGCTTGAAGGTTACGCCCAGTACGGTGATGGTCTTGCCGTTGAAACTGCCATCACACAGATCCAGCAACTTGTCGATCATCCGGCGCTTGATCTCATCATTCACCTTGATCACGGTTTCCGTGATTTGCATCGGCACCGCATGATCTTGCCCCATCCGTGCCAAAGCGCGGGTATCTTTGGGAAAGCAGGAACCGCCGTAACCGGGGCCGGCGTGCAGGAATTTGTTGCCGATGCGCCCGTCCATACCCATGCCCTTCGACACCTGTTTGATATCGGCGCCCACTTTTTCGCAAAGTGCCGCGATTTCATTGATAAAAGTGATCTTGGCTGCCAAAAATGCGTTGGCGGCGTATTTGATCATCTCGGCGCTTTCCAGATCGGTGACGACAATTGGAAAATCGCGCAAGTAAAGCGGCCGGTAGATATCGGCCATCACCTGTGCTGCACGGTCGGTTTGCACGCCCACGACCACGCGGTCCGGCTTCATGAAATCATCAATCGCCGCACCCTCACGCAGAAATTCGGGGTTGGAGGCCACATCAAATTCGAACGCCGGATTGGCCTTT
>NZ_JAKDLJ010000097.1 GCF_030452865.1 Pseudorhodobacter sp. | reverse complement strand
CTGCCGCTGCCACTCATAGCCCAGCAACAACACACATTGCGCAAGGTTCAGGCTGGGGAACTCCGGGTTCACCGGCACCGTCACAATCGCATTGGCCAGCACCAGATCTTCATTTTCCAACCCCGCCCGCTCCGGCCCGAACAGAAACCCGACCTTCTTGCCCGCGGCAATCAACCCCCGCGCCCGCACCATCGCGGCCTCTGGCGTCATCACTGGCTTGGTCAACTCCCTCCCGCGCGCGGTGGTGGCAAAAACATAGTCGCAATCGCCAATCGCCGCTTGCACATCGTCGTATGGCCCGGCCGTCTCCAAAAGCCGCCCCGCGCCCGATGCCATCGCGACCGCTTTCGGGCTGGGCCACCCATCGCGCGGATTTACGACGCGCAAGCGTTCCAGACCAAAATTCAGCATCGCGCGCGCAGCACCCCCGATATTCTCCCCCATCTGCGGACGCACGAGCACAAACACCGGCGGAACCCGATCAGCGAAGGGAATGGAGTCAGTCATCGGCTTCGGTCCTCTTTGCGCGATATCCCGCGCCTGATACGCTCGCCCCTGCACGATGACAAGCAAAGGGAAGCCGATGGCCTACAATGAAGACGCCTTGCAGCTTTTGCGAAATGATTTGGCCGCGCTGCCGGTGGTGGAGAAAAAGATGTTCGGCGCGCTTTGCTTCATGCTGCATGGCAACATGCTTTGCGGCGCACAGCCCAATGGCGCGCTGTTTCGCACCTCGCCGGATGATTACGCCACGGCCCTCGCCATTGCCGGTGCATCGCCCATGTGCATGGGCAAAGACCGCCAGATGAAAGGCTTTGTCGAATGCGACATGGACGCGCTGCAGGATGACACGCAACGCGCCGCCTTCCTTTCGCTCTCGCTTTCCTTTGTAAATTCGCTCCCGCCCAAGTAGCCAAGCCCGAAAATCTGCGCTAAAGCGGGCGCTGACATCAGGAGCATCGACATGGCCGACGCAGAGCGCCCGCAAATCTACCTCATCACCCCGCCGGTGCTGGATCTTGCCCCCTTTGGTGAAATTTTGAAATCCGTGTTGGACGCGCATGATATCGCGTGCCTGCGCCTCAGCCTCGCTGCGCGGGATGAGGATGCGCTGGCCCGCGCCGCCGATGCGCTGCGCGAAATTGCCCATGCCCGCGATGTCGCCATCGTGGTAGAAGATCATGTGGTTCTCGCAGGCCAGCTTGGACTTGATGGCGTACATCTGACCGACAGCCGCAAGAACATCCGCAAGCTCCGGGTTGAAATGGGCGCGGATGCGATCATCGGCGCATTTTGCGGCACCAGTCGGCATGAGGGCATTACGGCGGCGGAAGCCGGCGCGGATTATGTCGCCTTTGGCCCGGTGGGTGCCAGCACGCTCGGCGATGGTCATTCCACCGATTTCGACGTGTTCGAATGGTGGTCGGAGATGATCGAAGTGCCGGTCGTCGCGGAAGGTGCCTTGACCGCCGATCTGGTGGCGAAATTCGGCCCCGTCACCGATTTCTTCGGCATCGGCACAGAGATCTGGTCGGCGGACAACCCAAATGCGGCTTTGAAGGCGCTTTTGGCTCTTTTAGCGTGACACCGCTTCAAACCCGGCCCGGATCACAGCTTCGCAATGCGCCGTCAATTCCTTGCGGGTCTTGAACGCATGCACTGCCACGGGCGGATGAAACCCCACCTCCACCCGCCCTTGCCGGGGCTGGGCGAGGATCCAAAGGAAATGCGGCCCAAAATCCATGCCGCCGAACCAGCCATAAAGCCGCGGGTCGACGCCATCCGGACTGATATAGCGCAGAGAGACCGGCTGAATATACATTTCACTCTTCATATCTTGCGTAAAGAAAGCCGCGAAAAGCGTTGATTTAAATGATAAAACCCTCATACTATCCGTGCTGGTGCCTTCGGGGAAAAATAATAGCCTGTGTCCGGCGCGCAGGCGATCCTCAAATATCTGTTGCTGCTGCTTTGCCTCTGCCGGGTTGCGGGCAATGAAGACGGTCCCCGTCGCACGCGCCAGCCAACCGATTCCCGGCCAGGCCGATACTTCGGATTTCGCGACGAAATACACCCGGTCACAGGCGTTGAGCACGAAGATATCGAGCCATGAGGCATGGTTGGCCACCAAAGCCCCGCGCAACCGCATCGCTTTGCCCTGACGCGCCAGTTTGATCCCCATAACCGCCAAGGTCAGCTTACAGACGCCTTGGGTTATATAAGGCGTGATGGGACGCGCGGCTCCATATAGCGGCGCCTCAATTGCGCGTGCGAGAATCAGGATGATCAATCCGCCGTAAATAATCGTAGCCAAAGGAACAATCCGCAGAATGACCAAGACCCAACCCCGCAGCGAGATTGGCCCCGTGGCAGGCTCCGCGTCACGCCAGTCGGTCATCCCCGGCCCCCGTGCTTGCGCTCATAAAAGCGCCGATGCCGTGCCGACATCTGCGCGGTATCCATCACAAGGCAAACGTCGGTGGTATTGAACGCATGGTCAACATAAGCGCCATCGCCGACGAAACCGCCCAAGCGCAGATAGGCCTTGATCAGTGCTGGGGTCGCCAACATTGCCGCGCGCCGATCCAGTAACGCCTTGGGGGTCGCATCCATCCGCCGGGCCGCGTCACCAACAGCGCAAACGCGCAAGGATTCGGGGGCGAGATGGTGATGGTACAAATAGGCCAGCGACTGCGCCAGGACGGCCTGGTCGGTGCCGTGGAAACTGGCTGTGCCGAACATGATCTCAATGCCGTGATCCAACACATAATCCGCGAGCGCATTCCACAAAAGCAACATTGCGCTGCCGCCGCGATAGTTCGGATGTACACAGGACCGGCCCAGTTCCAGCAACTTGCGGTCAGAGCGGCGCAACACCGAGATGTCAAACTCCGACTCGGAATAAAAGCGTTGCCCAGGTGCCAACCGCGCGCAGGGCAACAGGCGATAGACCCCCACAACATCATCAAGCGCCGCCGCATCGCGCCGCGTGTCGATCAGCAGCAGGTGGTCACAAATCGCATCGAACGCATCGTGTTCCAACCGCGCCGCATGGTCGACCATCGCGCCCGCGGCCCCGAGTTCTTCAACGAAAACGGCATAGCGCAACCGCTGCGCGGCGGCCAGATCCCGCTCGTCATGCGCCAGACGTAGGGTGAAATGACCGTCATCGCCTTGCATCTTGCCCCTTTCGAACCGATTGCGCTTACCTAGGGCCGGCATCGCGTGGTTGCAACACACTCATGGGTTGTAAAACCTGTCCCACGTCCGTAGGTTGTTCATATCGCACCGAAAACCGGCTCCAACAACACGAACCGCCCATCAATCACCACCTTGCCCTGATGCTCAAAATTCACTGTGATCCGGTCGCCGATGCGCGATTGCACCTGCCCCAGACCCCAATCGGGTTGCTGCGGATGCCGCACGATCATCCCCGGTTCAAGAATTGAATTCAACTTCCCCTCCAGACAGGACCAGCCATGACCAATCCGACAGACCTTGCCGCCCTTCTCGGGTCGCGTATCTGCCATGACCTTATCAGCCCGATCGGCGCGATCGGCAATGGGGTGGAACTTTTGATGATGGAAGCGGGGCCGGTTTCGCCCGAATTGACGCTGATTGCCGAAAGTGTCGCGGCGGCCGCGGCCCGTATCCGCTTCTTTCGGATCGCTTTCGGGCAGTCGGGAACAGCAGGGCTTGGTCGGGCAGAGATTGCCAAGGTTCTGAGCGATGTCAGCCAGGGCGCGCGCACAAGATATGAGTGGCAAACCGATGCCGACGTGTCTCGCGATGCGGCGAAGCTCGCGTTTCTGGCGATCCTGTGTTGCGACTCCGCGCTCGCCTATGGCGGCAAGATCACGGTCAGCCAGCAGGGCGCAAGATGGCAGGTCACCGCTGCGGCGGAACGGTTGCGCATTGAAGTGGAGCTCTGGTCCGCGCTGACCACCAAATCGCCTGACCTGACGCCCGCGCAGGTGCATTTTGCCCTGTTGCCGGCATTGTTGCAGAAATGCGGGCGACGGTTGGAAGTGGAGATGACGGAAACCTCCATCACGCTGACCTTCTGATTGACGGGCGGGCCCGTGCATGGTTGGTTTCATCCGAATGCAAAAGGATTTCATCCGATGACGACGCAGAATTCCGCTGCCTGCCTGATGGGTGCCCTTGCCGCCGATGCCGCCAGCCTTGGTCTGCATTGGCTATATGACCCTGCGCGCATCGCCGAAGTCGTGGGCGCGCGCGGTGCTGCGGCCTTCACCCCGGTTGACCCCGCAAATTACAACGGCGTCCCCGGCTATTTCGCGCATGGCAGCCGCAAGAATGGGGCGCTCAGCCAATATGGTGAAGTGCTGTCTCTTGCGACTCGCTGCATGATTGCGTCGGCGGGGCGGTTTGACGATGCCGCCTTTCAGGCCGCCTATGCCGCGTATTTTGGCCCCGGCGGTGCCTATGTCGGCTATATAGACCGACCGACGCGCGGCACATTGGCCAATCTTGCGGCAGGCCAGACTGAGCCTTCGGGCATTGATGACGATCAACTTCCTGCCATTGCAACGCTACCCGCGATTGTGGTCGCAAACCTCGGCGCGTCCGATCTGTCGACAACGGTGGCCCGAGCGATCCGGATCACCAATGTCAATGATGCCGCGCTGGACTATGGCATGGCGTTTGCCGCGTTACTGTCGATGGTGCTGGGTGGAACACCCGTAGCGCAGGCGTTGCAAGCCATCGCAACAGGTGCGGGCGGTACTTTGGGCGAGAGCCTGCGCAATGCCTTGCAAAGCCCGGCCAGTTCCGTCGATTTCGGTGCAGAAACCGGCCGCGCCTGCCACCTGCCGATGGGCCTGCCGCTGGCCTTCCATATCCTGACGCGCGCGCGCAGTTTCGCCGACGCGGTGGAGGTCAATATCCGCGCCGGTGGCGACAGCGCCGGACGCGCGATCATCATCGGCGCGGTGATGGGTGCGGCGCATGGTATTCAGGGGCAGAGCGGTATCCCACCCGCGTATCTACTGGCGATGCAGGATGGTGCAAATCTTTGGGCGCAATGCGAAACCCTCGCGCAGTTTGCCGCCGCTTGATCTCGCGTAACCACAGTGATTTCATCGTGTTAAAAATGGGCGACATTATACCTGGCGATCCCCTTAAGAGACTAGGAAATGAGACGTAGCACTGAGGTCGTGCTAAATCTGTTCATTCTTCGGCCCCGAATTTCCCCGTGAATACGGGCGCATGCAGGCCGACCTGTTGAAGGAATCCGTCGGGAAATAGATTTGGTCGGCCTTGCCACCGAAAACTATCTGTGAGCGAAGTTCCGACTTGCGTAAATGGATTCGGCCTGTGATCTTTCAGGCGCTTTTTGCGACACCGCCTTGATGAGATCCGCTTTTTTTGGGTTCCGGCTCAGGATTACGGCAACCGGTCACGTTATTTGTTTTATTGTTCTGGAATGGCCGAAACCCGTCTTTGTCGCCGCCGCTGTGTTTGAGGATCTGGCGTGCAACGGCTATGGTGGCATCCTCACTGTGATCGCGCGATACGCCGTTGATAGCCAAACCCTGACGAAGCTGAAGAGCCGTTCCGTCGATGGCAAGACCTCGGGGCAGTGCGTGGAAACCGTTGCCCAAGTGAACAACCTCAAACCGGTGATGCCAAGGGAACCGAAGATCAATCCTGTCCCCTATGCCGCGCAAACCGACGAGAGTGGTCTGGACTTTCTCACCCGTCGCAGGCGCAGGACCGGGGCAGGGGTGGCACGGACAGTCGGCAACCTGTTGGTGACGGAGCGGCGGTTTGCCAACGCGGCCCGCCGCCAACCCTGGCCCACCATTTTGCTGACGCTGCGCGGGTTGATCACGTCATCGCCCGGTCAGGTCCGGCCCAAACCCGGATCGCGCTGTTCCAGTTTTATCGTCAAGTGGATCACGGCGGCGGGCGCGCCCGTTTGGTCTGCCTCGAATCGATTGAGAAAAGCCGCTGCGGCGACGGTCAGGGAGTTGCGCGGCGGAGCGGGTGAGCGGTCATTCGACCTCGAGAGTGATCCCGAGCCTCGGCCGGGGCCGTCATCAATGTGGTTCGCGTTGGCCCGGATCCAGACGGGAGCCGGATCGCCATGCCTGTCCACCCGTTTGGAACTACACTGCCAGCGCTGCGACAACGACGGTTGAAGCAGAGTTCCACAAAGACGAAAAAAATGAATATGAAACTCGTCAGGAGCAAATAGGAAACGACCATGTGCCGCAAGCAAGGCTGCAGCAAATGGGTCTCACACCTCGATAAGAAACCTGCGGAATTCCGGTTCGGGCATTCATTTCGTGACAGAGAAAGGAATGTTTTGCCCGTTACAGTCTTCTCTGTAAAAATATCCCGGGGGGTCCGGGGGGTCGGCCCCCCGGCGCTGGTATCAAGAAGCGAGGTTACCCCTTGCGCTGCCCTGCAACAATCTGCCGCATGCCATCGAGCGGCACATAACCGCGCACCAGAGTCTGGTCGATCACGAAGGTCGGCGTGCCGTTCACGTCCAGCCGTTGCGCCAGCGCAAGGTTGGCGGCAATCACGGATTTCACCGCATCGCTGTCCATCGCCGCCATCACTCCGGCAATGTCCTGAACACTGTTTTCCTGTGCGACCGTCTTCAACGTGTCCGGCGTAATGTCGCCATGCAGTTTCATCAGGGCGTTGTGCACCTTTTCATAGGCATCGGCGCCTTCAGTTTGCAGCACCGCCACCGCAAAACGCGAGGCAAGGTCCGATTGCTCACCGAGGATCGGCAACTCCTTGACAACGAACCGGATATTGCCATCCGAGGAGATCAGTTCCGCCACGTCATCAAAGGCTTTTTTGCAATAGCCGCAGCGGTAATCCATGAATTCGACCACCGTGATATCCCCGTCCGGGTTGCCGCCGACCCAGCTTGCCGGATCGTTGAGAATCTCATCCGCATTGGTTTTCAGCAAGGCTATGTCGTCGGCGGCGGCTTGGCTGTTGCGCCTTTCCTCCAGCACACCGATGGCTTCCATCAATACTTCGGGATTTTCCATCAAATAGGCGCGCACTTCAGCGCGAAAAGCGGTGCGCTCGGCATCGGTCATGTTCTTTTCGGCAAGGCCGGGGGTGGCAATGCCTGCCGCCATTGCTATTGCAAGCGCCGTCGTGGCAATCAATTTCGTCATTCATCTGCTCCGTTTACCCGCGCAGTCAACGCGGGTCATGGTTGACCTTTCGGCCCGCATGCCTGATTGCAAGGGGCAGGGCAACCCGTTTGCCCGTGACATATACAGCATAGCGGGGGCGACATGCGTGTTTCAAGCCGGGGGGTGGTCGATCCCTTCATCGTGATGGATGTGATGGAACAGGCGCGCGCCGCCGAAGCCGCGGGCCGCAGCGTCATCCATATGGAAGTGGGGCAACCCGGCACCCCGGCCCCGAAAGGCGCGCGCCTCGCTTTGGCAAAGGCAATGGAGGCAAGCCCGCTTGGTTATACCGTCGCCCTTGGCATGCCGGAACTGCGTGCCGGGATCGCGGCGTTGTACCTGCACTGGTACGGCGTGACGCTGGATCCTGCACGGGTGATTGTCACCTCCGGGTCTTCGGCGGCGTTTCTGCTCGCCTTCACCGCGTTGTTCGATGCCGGTGAAAAGGTCGGGCTTGGGGAGCCGGGCTATCCGTCCTACCGCCAGATCCTGCGGGCATTGTCGTTGCATCCGGTGGGTATTCCCACCAGTTCCCGCAATCGCCTGCAACCGGTGCCGGGCGATCTGGAAAACGTCGATATCAGCGGGATGATCGTCGCGAGCCCCGGCAACCCTTCGGGCACGATGTTGGACCGCGCGGCGCTTTCTGACCTGATCGAGCATTGCGCGGACCGCAAGATTTCCTTCATCTCGGATGAGATTTATCACGGGCTGCATTACGGTGATCGCGCCACCTCGGCACTGGAAATCAGCGATGATGTCTACGTCATCAACTCGTTCTCCAAATATTTCAGCATGACCGGTTGGCGCGTCGGCTGGATGGTGGTGCCGACGGATCATGTGCGCGTGATCGAGCGTCTGGCGCAAAACATGTTCATATGCCCGCCCCATGCCAGCCAGATCGCGGCGCTCGCCGCCCTTGACTGTATCGAGGAGTTGGAGGCAAACCGCGCGATTTACGCGGAAAATCGTCGCCTGATGCTCGACGGTTTGCCCAAGGCGGGTTTTGCTAGGATCGCGCCGCCCGATGGTGCGTTCTATGTCTATGCCGATGTCTCGGACCTGACCGATGACAGTCTTTCGTTTTCGTCCGAAATCCTGACGCAAACCGGGGTGGCGGTGACGCCGGGACTGGATTTCGATCCGGTCCGGGGGGCGCGAACCTTGCGGTTTTCCTATGCCCGCAGTACCGCCGAAATCAGCGACGGGCTGAAGCGGTTGCAGCATTTCATGTCTACGCGCAGCAAGCCGTGAATTTACATCCGACGGCAAAGCCTGAATAACAAGGCAACTGGAAAGGGCAGATGATGCAGAGCCTTTTGACGGCAATTGTGACCTTGATGCTCCTGCTCTCTCCCGCTTCGGCGCAGGGGCTTTCGGCGTTGGCACGGATGGATCCCGCAGCTTCGGTGATTTCCGACGACGGGCGCGGGATATCGCTGCGCTTTTCGCTGTCACAACCGGTGCCATGGCGGGTCCGGGTTATGGCGTCGCCGCCGCGTGTTGTGCTGGACACGCGCGAGGTGGACTGGAGCCAGATCGCCACCATCCCGCGCTTGACCGACCGGGTATCGGACCTGCGCGCAGGGGTGTTCCGCCCCGGCTGGTCGCGTCTGGTGCTGGAACTGACCGGGCCATTCACTGTCAGCAAGGCGGCGATGAACACGGCTGATGGTCTTGCGGAAATCGTGGTCCGGCTTGACCCAGCGGAACCGGAAGCCTTTGCCCTTCAGGCCGAACGCCCGGAGCCGGCAGACTGGGCCTTGCCGAAACCTGCCGATGTGCCAAAGGCCGTGGTTCCGGGGCAGGGACCGGTCGTGGTGGTCCTTGATCCGGGACACGGCGGGATTGACCCTGGTGCCGAAAGTGACGGCGTGCAGGAGGCCGCGCTGACCCTGACCTTCGCGCGGGAATTGAAGGATGCCTTGCAGCGTGACGGCGATTTTCTGGTGGTGATGACGCGCGACGATGATGTTTTCGTGCCACTGGAAGCGCGGATTTCGGTTGCACGCGCCGCTGGTGCCAATGTGCTGATCTCGCTTCACGCTGATGCGTTGGCGGAAGGGGAGGCAAATGGCGCCACGCTTTACACCTTGTCGGATGAGGCGACCGACCTTGCAGCCAAGGCTTTGGCCGAACGCCACGACCGCGCCGACCTGTTGGCCGGGGTGGATCTGACGCAACAGGATGATCTGATTGCCACCGTTTTGATGGATATGGCGCGCGCCAAGACCGCGCCCAAGGTTGACCGTCTGGCGCAAAGCCTGAAAGCTGCGATCAAGGCCGAGGGCTTGCGCATGCATCGGCATCCCATTCAATCCGGTGGATTTTCGGTGCTCAAAAGCCCCGATATCCCGTCGATCCTGATCGAGTTGGGGTTTTTATCCTCGGCCAGTGACCGCACGCGATTGAGCGATCCGAAATGGCGCGCGCGGATGATCACTGCGCTGCGCACCGGCTTGATGGCTTGGGTAGCCGAGGAGGCTGTCCTTGCCAGGCGCGAAAAGCGGTAGTTTCCCGGTAACCGCTCAAGAGAAATTGCGCGAAAAGATGCCTTGATAGGGTGGTGAACCTTTTGACCGCCCCCCAGATGCTGTATATAGGAAGCGGCGGGACCATGAGGCTTTCTGTGGGGTTCCCGGTTGGGTTTTCGGTGTTCGTTTCTGTGGGGATTACGGCTTGATCAGGTTTATCGGTTCATTCTTCGGCGGGATATTCACCTTGCTGACGCTGGGGTTGCTGTTTGTGGCCCTGTCGATCGGCGCGATTTTCTATATGTACAGCCGCGATTTGCCGAGCCATGAAAGCCTTGCGCAATACGCGCCGCCGACCATCAGCCGGATTTATTCCGGTGAAGGCAACATGATGGACGAATTCGCCAAGGAACGCCGGATTTTCGCCAGCAGCGACGAAATCCCCGATCTGGTGAAACACGCCTTCATCAGCGCTGAAGACAAGAATTTCTACAGCCACCACGGCTATGACGCGCGCGGGATTCTGGCAGCG
>NZ_JAKDLJ010000510.1 GCF_030452865.1 Pseudorhodobacter sp. | reverse complement strand
CCGGCCCAGAAGCACACCCGCCCCCGGCTTCATCTTGGTAAAAATACCTGAATCCGACACCGCCACCAAGCCCAGTCCCGAACGGCACAGACCGACGGTTCCACCCGCACCAAAGCCGCCCAAAGGGGCTCGATGCCCCTGCGGGCGGCTCGCCCTCCCCCCATGCGGGCTTGACTTCGGACCTTGCGCGATGTGTATCACGCTGAACCGGAAAACCTGCCCTTCGAAGGGGGATGATGATGCACGCCTATCGCAGCCACACCTGCAACGACCTCAACGCCTCCAATGTCGGGCAGGATATCCGCTTGTCGGGCTGGGTGCATCGGGTGCGCGACCATGGCGGCGTCCTGTTCATCGACCTGCGCGACCATTACGGCATCACACAAGTACTGGCCGACAGCGACAGCCCGGCGTTCAAAGATCTTGAAAAGGTCCGAGCCGAATGGGTTATCCGCATCGACGGCACGGTGAAAGCGCGCGATGCGTCACTGGTGAACCCGAAACTCCCGACAGGTGAGATTGAGGTTTATGCCCGCAGCATGGAAGTGCTTGGTGCAGCCGAAGAATTGCCGATGCCGGTGTTCGGTGAGGTGGACTACCCCGAGGAAACCCGCCTGACATACCGCTTTCTCGACCTGCGCCGTGACAAGCTGCACGCCAATATGATGCTGCGGTCCAACGTCGTGCGTTCCATCCGCAACCGGATGTGGGATCAGGGTTTCAACGAATTCCAAACCCCGATCATCACCGCATCCAGCCCCGAAGGCGCGCGGGATTTCTTGGTGCCGTCCCGTTTGCACCCCGGCAAATTCTACGCGCTACCGCAAGCGCCGCAGCAGTTCAAACAGTTGATCATGGTGTCGGGCTTTGACAAATACTTCCAGATCGCGCCCTGTTTCCGCGACGAAGACCCGCGCGCCGACCGCTCGCCGACCGACTTCTATCAGCTTGATGTTGAGATGTCTTTCGTCAAGCAAGAGGACGTGTTTGCCGCCGTGCAGCCCGTGGTTCAGGGGATTTTTGAGGAATACGGCAACGGCAAAAAGGTCGATACCGAATGGCCGCTGATCGCCTATAATGATGCGCTGAAATGGTACGGCTCCGACAAGCCCGACCTGCGCAACCCGATCATCATGCAAGACGTGAGTGAGCGTTTCCGCGGTTCCGGCTTTGCGATTTTCGCCAAGCTTTTGGAGAACGAGGGCAATGAGGTCCGCGCCATTCCCGCGCCGACAGGCGGCAGCCGCAAATTCTGCGACCGCATGAACGCTTTTGCGCAACAGCAGGGCTTGCCGGGGATGGGCTATATCTTCTGGCGTAAGCGAGATGAAGCTGCTGCCAAAGACAAAACCAGAGAAGCTATCTTTGAGCTAATCAATGCGGCAGTCAAAGGGTTGCCAACTGACGGTATCATCGAAAAACATGCTGCGCCGTCGATAGAAGAACTACAGCTCGTTATGGGTCGCATAGTCCAAGCAGTTGGGCAAAATGATTTCGAGCAAGCGAAGTTTTTGCAGAACGCCTATTTTGGCGAGTTTGAAGCTGCTGGCCCATTGGCCAAAAACATTGGCCCAGAGCGCACCGAGGCTATCCGCATGCAACTGAGCTTGGGTGAAGGAGACGCCGCCTTCTTCCTCGGCGGCAAACCCGAAACCTTCCAAGCCGTCGCAGGCCGCGCCCGCAATGAGATTGGCAATGAACTTGGCCTCTCGGAAACCGACACCTTCCGCTTTGCGTGGATCGTCGATTTCCCGATGTTCGAAAAAACCGACGAAGGCAAGATTGACTTCTCCCACAACCCGTTCTCGATGCCACAAGGCGGGATGGAGGCGTTGCAAGGCGACCCGCTCAACGTCTACGCCTATCAATATGACCTTGCCTGCAACGGCTATGAACTCATTTCCGGCGGTATCCGCAACCACAAGCCGGAAATCATGTATAAAGCCTTTGAAATCGCGGGCTACCCGAATGATGAGGTGAACAAGCGCTTCGGTGGCATGGTCAAGGCGTTCAAATACGGCGCACCGCCGCATGGTGGCTGTGCGGCAGGCATTGACCGCATCGTGATGCTGCTGGCGGATGAGGCGAACATCCGCGAGGTCATCATGTTCCCGATGAACCAACGCGCCGAAGACCTGCTGATGAACGCACCTTCCGACCCCACGAATGAGCAGTTGCGCGAATTGCACCTGCG
>NZ_JAKDLJ010000096.1 GCF_030452865.1 Pseudorhodobacter sp. | reverse complement strand
CACCGTATAATGATGATAAACGTTGAATTGCATCATCGCGACGATCGGCTCAAATTCCGGGATGATGGCCGAAAGCACGTCCAACTCATTCATCCGGCGCAGCGCGCGTTCGGGGTTGCCGTGTTTCAACAGCAGGTCGAGAAAGATGCGCTGCGTTTCGCGGTCGGCGCGCAAGGTGTCGTCGATCAGGTGGAGATTGGCGCTGATAACCCGCATGGCACTCGGATGAATGAGATAGCCAGTGCGCAGCCCCTCCTCGAAGATGCGCAGCAAGTTCAGCGGCTCCGCAGAAAAATTATTGCCCGCGCCGAATACGATGCGACCCTGTTCCAGCGCAAAGCCGTATTTCAGCTTCTTGCGGCGGCGGAAAAAGCCGATCAATGCGGGTTCGGATTTGGCGTGCCGCGCCTCTAGCTGGGTCAGGAACACGCGGGTCAATTCGCCAACGCGGGTGGCGTGGCGGAAATAATCCTGCATGAAATGTTCAACCGCCCGCCGCCCGCCGGCGTCGGCATAGCCAAGCCGCGCCGCCACTTCGACCTGCATGTCAAAGGTCAGCGTATCCATCGCGCGCCCGGTGATATAATGCAGATGACAGCGCACGTCCCAGAGGAAATTCTCCGCAGTGGCAAAGACGTTGTATTCCTCCTGATCCAGCAAACCCGCCTGCACCAGACCAGAGGCAGTCTGGACGCGGTGCAGGTATTTCCCGATCCAGTACAGCGTTTGCAGATCACGCAACCCGCCTTTGCCTTCTTTGATATTCGGCTCCAGCACATAGCGCTGCCCGCCCTGCCGCTTGTGGCGTGCGGTACGCTCGGCCAGTTTTGCCTCGATGAACTCCGGCCCGGTTTTCAGGAACAGGTCCGACCAGAGCTTTTCCCGCAATTCCCGCGCAAGGCTTTCATCGCCCGCAAGGAAACGGCGCTCCAGCAGTGCCGTGCGAATAGTGATGTCCTCGCGCGCAAGCCGCAGGCAATCCTTCACGGTGCGGGTGGCATGCCCGACTTTCAGCTTCAGATCCCAAAGCATGTAAAGAACCGATTCGATTGCCGATTCCGCCCAAGGGGTGACTTTCCACGGGGTCAGGAACAGCAGATCGACATCGGAATGCGGTGCCATTTCGGCGCGGCCATAGCCGCCAACGGCGACCACCGCGATGCGTTCGGCTTCCGTTGGATTGGCGAGCGGATGCAGGGTCGTGGTCGCGACATCCAGCGCGATGCAGACAATGCGATCCGTCAGCCAGGCCAGCGCGCGTATCAGGCCCCGCGCCTCGGCGGGGTTGCGGGTGAAGGCTTGCGACAGCCGGTCATTGGCGTGGACCCGTGCCTCCGCCAGATGTTTCACCACGATTGCACGCCCCGATCGCCCGTCAAGCGGGGCATTGGTCGCAATCTCCTGTTTGATTTGTGCCAGCAGTGCGGCTTCGTCAAGAATCGCCTCAGGCGGTAAAAGCAGGTCGTCGAAGCTGAGCTGCGGCAGGCTTGGAAAAGGAATACCCGCCACGGCAGCGGCGGGTAAGGCTTTCTCCGCTTTGGTGCGGGGCATGGTTCGGTTCCGTCGCGTTGCGCAGCAGGGGCAGGGGCCGGGTCAGAACCCGGCACCGCCAAAGCTGCGGGGGGCGGCGTCGATGATGACAACCTGATTGTTGCGGATCTGCGCCACAGCCAGGCCACGCTCATTGGTGCCATCGCCGCGCAGGCGGAAGATGCCGTTGACGCCAACGAAACCGGAGCCTTGGGTCAGCGCCTGCGCCGTCAGCGCGCCGGCGTTGCCGCGTTTGACCAGCGCCCCGATAGCGGCGATCCCGTCATAGGCGAGCCCGGAAATCGGATGCGGAGCCTCGCCATATGCTGCCTGGTAGCGCGCCTGAAACTGCTGGTAAAGCGCTGGGTCCGGCATGGCGAACCAGCCCCCCTGAACGCCGGGTAGCGCCAGCGTGGCGGTAGGAATATCCCAACGTGTCAGGCCGATGAACTGCGCGACCGAAGGATCAATTCGGTTGTCGCGCAACATTTGCGTCAGCATCGGCAAGGCACCCGCCGTATCGGCGGTCATGAACACCGCCTGCGCGCCGGAACTGCGTACCTGAGCCGCGATCTCCGGCGCGGCTTTGACGATCCCGTTTTGCGAGAATTCATAGCCGACGCGCGCCACGACAGAGCCGCCCGCGTTTGCCACGCCCCGTTCAATCGCGACGCGGCCAATCTCACCCGCAGGGGTACGGTCATTCACGACCATGATGTTGCGCTTGCCTTGGCCGACAGCGAAACGCGCCAGGCGATCGGCCGTATTCTGGAAGGTTGGCCCAAGCACGAAGACATTGCCGCCCGCGATGTCGGTGTTGTTTGAAAACGCCAGCACGTTGATACCACGGGCGGCCAGTGCCACCCCCGCCGCATTGGCGTTCTGGGCAAAGATCGGTCCAAGGATGATCTTGGCGCCCGCATCGGCGGCCTTGATCGCAGCGGCCTGCGCGCCCGCGGGTTTGCCGCCGGTGCTGTAGACCCGGAGGTCAATCCTGACGTTGCCAAGGTCGGCAATCGCCAGTTTCGCCGCGTTTTCAAGCGACCGCGCCAACACATCATCGCCCGGCGAACCCGACCCACTTGGCACCAGCAACGCGACCGGAACCGGGGCAGAGGTGGCAATCGACGGCCCGCCGCCGACGGCAACAGGTTGACAGGCGGCCAAGGCCATGGTGGCAACAATCGCAGCCATGCCCGTCAATGACTTGCGGGCAGATTTGAAAAACGACAACATGCGGATCCCTCATTCCGGTGGTACAGCAGACGGATTGACCCTATGCGGTTCGGGGAATGAAGTAAACTTTCGATGCGGTCCAAAAAGGGGCAATGCAATGGCAAGCGATGATTGGCCTGAAACGACCGAACCAGCGACCGGCACCGGCTTTCGCCCCGATCCGCGCCCCTTGCCGCCGGGTCTGTATTTCGTGTCGACCCCGATCGGAGCCGCGCGGGATATCACATTGCGGGGCTTGGATATTCTGGCCAAAGCCGATGTGCTTGCCGCCGAAGATACCCGAACCCTGAAACATCTGATGGAAATCCATGGGGTTGGCCTGAGCCATCGGCATGTCTTTGCCTACCATGACCATAACGGAGAGTCGATGCGCCCGAAACTCCTGCGCGCGCTGGCTGAGGGGAAATCAGTCGCCTATGCGTCAGAAGCGGGAACCCCTTTGGTCGCTGACCCCGGCTTTCAGTTGGCACGCGCGGCGATTGCAGGGAATCACACCGTACTTGCAGCACCCGGTGCGTCTGCCGTGCTTGCGGCGCTGACGGTTTCTGGCTTGCCAAGCGACCGGTTCCTGTTCGCAGGCTTCCTGCCAACGCAAGCGGGCGCACGAGCGCCGGTGCTGAAAGAGCTCGGCACAGTGCCTGCGACACTGGTATTCTATGAATCACCCAAACGCATTAACCGAACATTAGCAGAAATGTTGACAGAATGGGGGCCAGAAAGGGACGCTGCGGTTTGCCGCGAACTCACCAAACGATTCGAAGAAGTTTCGCGCGGGAACCTGAGTGAATTGGCGGCGGCGTTTGACGGCCGGACAGTGAAGGGGGAGATTGTTTTGCTGGTCGGGCGCGCAGTGCAACAGATGGCGGACGCGCAAAGCGTTGACGACATGTTGCGCCAACAGTTGCGCGACTTGTCCGTGAAAGACGCGGCAGCGGCTGTCTCGGTCGCGATGAATCTGCCGAAGCGGGAAATATATCAGCGGGCTCTGTTGCTCGCCCATCAGGAGGATGAGGAATGAGTGGATTGGTTTCCTACCGGGCCGGACTTGCGGCGGAAGAAGCTGTTGCGCGGCATTATTCCGACGGCGGACGCGTTTTGGCCGAGTCGCGTTGGCGTGGCTCGTCGGGAGAGATTGATCTGATCATGCGCGAAGGTGCCTCTGTCGTGTTTGTCGAAGTAAAGAAGGCGGCAACCCATGCCGAGGCGGCGATTCGCCTGACCTCGCGTCAGATGGCGCGTATTTACGCCTCGGCATCAGAGTTTTTGTCAGGCGAACCTGCGGGTCAGAACACCGACGCCCGCTTTGATGTGGCCTTGGTCGATGCCTGTGGTCGGATTGAAGTGCTGGAAAACGCCTTCGGCGGGTGAACAAAACTTGTGGTCGCGCTTTTGATACGGCAATGAGGGGCATCTTGTAAAGGAATGCACCATGGGCCTGAAAGTCGCGTTGCAGATGGATCCGATTGGATCGGTAAATATCGATGCAGACAGCACGTTTCGCATCGCGCATGAGGCGCAGCAGCGGGGTCATTCGCTGTTCTTCTATACGCCAGACAAACTCGGCTATCGGGAAGGACGTGTGGTGGCGCAGGGCTATCCGATCACGTTGCGGCGTGAAAAGGGCAACCATGTTTCCTACGCGCCCGGGCGAGAGGTCGATCTTGCCGAGTTTGATGTGGTCTGGCTGCGCCAAGACCCGCCGTTTGACATGGGGTATATCACCACGACGCATTTGTTGGACATGATCCATCCGAAGACTTTGGTGGTGAATGATCCGTTCTGGGTGCGCAATTTTCCGGAAAAGCTGCTGGTGCTGCAGTTCCCGGACCTGACGCCGCCGACGCTGATCGCACGGGATCTCGGGATGATCCGGGCATTCAAGGCCGAACATGGCGATATCATCCTCAAGCCGCTATATGGCAATGGCGGGGCGGGGGTGTTCCGGCTTGGCCCCGATGATCGCAATCTTTCCTCGCTGCATGAACTGTTTTCCGGCATCAACCGTGAGCCGCTGATCGCCCAGAAGTTTCTGCCTGCGGTTGCCAAAGGCGACAAGCGGGTGATTCTGGTGAATGGTGAAGCGGTGGGGGCGATCAACCGGGTTCCGCTGGCGGGGGAAACGCGGTCGAACATGCATGTCGGCGGGCGCGCAGAAAAGGTCGATCTCACTGATCGCGACCGCGAGATCTGTGCCGCCATCGGACCCGCCCTGCGCGACAACGGCCAGATTTTCGTCGGAATCGACGTGATTGGCGATTGGCTTACCGAAATCAACCTGACTTCCCCCACAGGCATACAGGAGTTGGAGCGGTTCGACGGCACCAACACCGCCGCAAAAATCTGGGAGGTGATTGAGGCCAAGCGCGCTTGATCATTTCTCCTTCGGGCCGACGGCCAGACGAAAGCTGACCGCCTCGGCGACATGCGGGGCACGGACATCGGCGGAATGATCCAGGTCCGCAATCGTGCGGGCGACGCGCAACACGCGATGATAGCCACGCGCCGACAGGCCAAAGCGTTCCGCAACGCGGATCAGCAGTGCCTTGCCTTCGGCATCCGGGGTCGCGATCTGGTCCAGCAGCGCGCCTTCTGCTTCGGCATTGACGCGCACGCCTTCCGCACTGGTAAAACGCTTGCTTTGAATGTTGCGCGCCGCCGCCACTCGGGCGGCGACCGTCGCCGTGCTGTCGCCACCGCTGGGAAGTTCGAGATCGGTGAAGGCGACCGGTGGCACCTCCACCCGCAGATCAAACCGATCCATCAGCGGGCCGGAAATGCGGCCAAGGTAATCTTCGCCGCACACCGGAACGCGCGCACAGGCCCGAGCCGGGTCCGCCAAGTAGCCGCATTTGCACGGATTTGCCGCCGCGATCAGTAAAAACCGGCAGGGATAGCGTACATGGGCATTGGCGCGGGCGACCACGACTTCGCCGGTTTCAATCGGTTGACGCAGGGTTTCCAGCACTGGGCGTGGAAACTCTGGAAACTCATCCATGAACAGCACGCCATTATGGGCAAGGCTGATCTGCCCCGGTTTCGCGCCGCGCCCACCTCCGACAATCGCCGCCATCGACGCAGTGTGATGCGGTTCACAAAACGGGCGTTGTCGCGAAATGCCGCCTTCCGAAAGCAACCCCGCCAGCGAATGGATCATCGAGGTTTCCAACGCCTCCACCGCCGACAATGGCGGCAGAATGCCGGGTAAACGCGCGGCCAGCATGGATTTACCTGAACCGGGGGAACCGACCATCAACAGATGATGCCGCCCCGCCGCTGCAATCTCCAACGCACGTTTGGCGCGT
The DNA here is from genome assembly GCF_030452865.1 of Pseudorhodobacter sp. Lineage (GTDB taxonomy): Bacteria > Pseudomonadota > Alphaproteobacteria > Rhodobacterales > Rhodobacteraceae > Pseudorhodobacter. Next base: position 4,137 of record NZ_JAKDLJ010000096.1, on the reverse strand, counting down.
TCCTGGCCTTTCACGTCCAGCAGATCACGGCCTTGGGTTTCCGGCGTGACCTCCCCGGCTTCGGCGGGCGTCAGGGGTGCTTGGCCGGTGTAATGGCGCACCACCTCATCCAGGGTTGACGCGCCCAGCACCTGCGTCGCCCCGACCCAAGCCGCTTCGGCACCGCAAGCGCGAGGGCACAGTAGCGTGCGGTCCGCCTCCGCCGCTGCCATCGCGGCGGGCAATGCGCCGATGACCGGGACAAGACGGCCATCCAGCGAAAGCTCGCCGAGCGCCACGGTGTTTTCGGCAATATCGCGCGGAATAATCTCCAACGCTGCCAGCAACGCCAAGGCGATGGGAAGATCGAAATGGGAACCCTCCTTCGGCAAATCCGCTGGCGACAGGTTGACGGTGATCCGCTTGGATGGCAACGCGATGGACATCGCACCAAGCGCGGATCGAACCCGCTCTCGCGCCTCTGACACGGCCTTGTCAGGCAGGCCGACGATGCCGAAATATGGCAAGCCGGGGGACAACGCGCATTGCACCTCAACAAGCCGCGCCTCCACCCCCTCAAAGGCTACCGTGAAGGCCCGTGCCACCATATTGCCGCTCTCCATTAACTTTGGTTAATGTCTAGTGCTGCAATGGTTTACGAAGTGTAAATTGCCATGAATTTTGGCCATGCTTCGGGGTCTGCTACGGTTTTGTCGCGGCAAAATGCGTTGCAAAAGCCCCAGACCCGGCCGCCTGCCTGCATGAAATGGCTGACCTTGTTGCCGGAATAGGGACAGGTCGCATTGACCGACGGACCATCACAGGCGATCGCGAGTATCGGGGCAGGACCGGGCCAGACCCTCGTTGGATAGTCTCGGGTGTAGAAATCCTGATCCGGCCCGTCAACGAGGCCCATCGCTCGCCAGCGCCGAAAGGACGGATGAGCCAAATGTGCCGCGACATAGGTGGCCGCGTTGTCGTCGACGGTCAGGCCATAGCCCGCGATTCGCGCAGCCACCGGCGCGAAAAATACGTCCGCCGCGGAATAGGCGCCGCACAGCCAAGGACCATCAGCGCCGCTTTCTGCCCACGCCCAAGCCCAAAGCTGTTGCAACCGTGCAACGTCATCCAGGACTGGATCAGGAGGCGCACACGCTGCGTAACTGACGCGCAGGTTCATCGGGCAATGGCTGCGCAGCGCGGTGAATCCCGCGTGCATTTCGGCCATCAAAACCCGCGCCACGGCCCGCGCACGCGGGGCAGAAGGCAAAAGCCCCGCCTGCGGATGTCGGCTTGCCAGTTCTTCCGCGATGGCAAGGCTGTCAGACACGATCAGACCATCAGGCAACCGCATCGTGGGAACGGTGCGGGCAGGTACGAATCCTTGCAAGACTGTGGCAAATTCATCGGAGTAAAGCCGCGCGCTCTGGGTTCTGACGGGCAGTCCGAACGCGTCAAACAACAGCCAGCCGCGCAGGCTCCAACTCGAATAGGCGCGGTCGCCGATGGCAAGATCGTAGGTCATTTGGGATTCGCCCCGGAGGTTTCCAGAGATGTTACCCGCTGAAACGCCCAATAGGAAATGCGGATTTGTGGCAGCGGCCCTCACGGTATCTGATGGATTGCCCCGGCGCGTCGACGCTGGCCGGCAAGGACTCGTTCAACCAGAAATTGTCTTTCGCAACCGCCCCCCCCCAAGGCCATTGATGAGTTTGCCGGAGCGCGCACCACCTCTGACACCGTAAAGGCGGGGAACCAACGCGGCTGTCATGCGTTTTGATCCGGTATCTTCGCTGTTGCGTAGACAAGGTGGCGATGAACGCAAACCTGTATTCGGGGGCAAAATGGCACAGTTGGGCTATCGCGATCAAACCATGTCACGCCGGGCGATGAAGGCGGAACTGCTGGATGCGGAAACCGAATTGCAACTGGCCTATGCTTGGCGCGACCACCGCGATGAAAAAGCCCTGCACCGGTTGATCACCGCCTATATGCGGTTGGCGATTTCGATGGCATCAAAGTTCCGCCGCTACGGCGCGCCGATGAATGACCTGATCCAGGAGGCGAGCCTTGGCCTGATGAAGGCGGCTGACCGCTTTGATCCGGATCGCGGTTTGCGATTCTCGACCTATGCGGTCTGGTGGATCAGGGCGAGCATGCAGGAATATGTCATGCGCAATTGGTCGATGGTTCGGACCGGCACCACCTCGGCTCAAAAATCGCTGTTCTTCAACCTTCGCCGCGTGCGCGCCCAGTTGGAGCGGGAGGCGAATCAGCGCGGAGAGACGCTCGACGGGCAGCAATTGCGCGCGCTGATTGCCACCACCCTTGGTGTTTCCCTCGGCGATGTCGAAATGATGGAGGGTCGGCTCGCGGGCAGCGATCATTCTTTGAATGTGACGCAATCGACCGGGGACGAGGGCCGCGAATGGATTGACGTGCTGGAAGACAGTAGCGTTCAGGCTGCCGAACAGGTGGCCGAAAGCCATGATCGCGCGCAATTGCGCGGTTGGTTGGTGACTGCGATGTGCGACCTGAACCCGCGTGAGCGCTTCATCGTGGTGGAACGCAAATTGCGCGACGATGGCCGCACCCTTGAAAGCCTGGGGGCGGAATTGGGCCTGTCGAAGGAACGGGTGCGCCAGTTGGAAGTCGCTGCTTTCGGCAAAATGCGCCGCAGTCTTGAAACCCACAGCGGAGAAGTGCAACAGTTTCTGGCATGATGCCCTGCGCTTCTCCGATTGTCGCCATGTGCCTGCTCATTGCAGGTTCCGCCGTTGCGTTTGCGCGCGAGGGTTTGGATAATCTGCCCGCCGCCCAGATCGTTGTCATTGGCGAGGTGCATGACAATCCGATCCATCACCAGACACAGGCGCGATTGGTCGCGGAACTTGCCCCCAAAGCGATTGTTTTCGAAATGCTGAGCCCTGCGCAGGTGAAGGCAGCGGATGGCGTTGATCGGCGCGATGCGGCGGCGATGGCCAAAGCGCTGTCATGGCAGGACTCAGGCTGGCCGGATTTCGCACTTTATGCACCGATTTTTGCGGCCTCAGGCACAGCGCGGATTTATGGCGCCGCTTTGCCGCGCGCGGAGGTGCGCGGCTCCATGACCGAGGGTGCCGCTGCGATTTTCGGCGCGGATGCCGCGCGTTTCGGCCTGACGGACGCCTTGCCTGCCGCAGAGCAATCCGCGCGCGAAGCCGATCAGATGGCCGCCCATTGCGATGCGCTGCCGGTGGAAATGTTGCACGGAATGGTCAATGCCCAACGCCTGCGCGATGCAAGCTTTGCCCGCACGGCGTTGCAGGCGTTGGATGATACCGGCGGCGTGGTTGTCGTGATCACCGGCAGCGGCCATGCCGACCGTGCTCGGGGTATTCCCGCGGCCTTGGCAATGGCCGCGCCGAAGGTTTCGGTTCTCAGCATCGGTCAGTTGGAATCGAACCCCGGCGCGGATGCGCCGTTCGACCGCTGGCTTGTCACCGCGCCGATGAAGCGCGATGATTCCTGCGCCGCTTTTGCCAAGTCCAAGCAGTGAGCACAAGAACGAGCCTTTATCGGGCGAGTGCGGCGATACGGATTGAAGGGTTTCAGGGGCTGTGCAGATGACAATTCATTTCTGCTTGAAAACCGGTTAGACGGTGACAAGCGCGCTAGGAACGGAGCCATCATGCTGTCAGGCAAGCGTATTCTTCTTATCATCGGCGGTGGCATCGCTGCCTATAAATCGCTGGAACTGATCCGCCGTCTGCGTGAACGCGGTGCGTCGGTGACGCCGGTTCTGACCCGCGCGGGGGCGGAATTCGTGACGCCGCTGTCGGTGTCCGCCCTTGCCGGGGCGAGGCTGCATCAGGATTTGTTCGACCTCACCTCAGAGGCAGAGATGGGGCATATCCAACTGTCACGCTCTGCCGATCTGATCGTGGTGGCCCCAGCGACTGCCGATCTGATGGCGAAAATGGCGCAGGGTCGTGCCGATGATCTGGCCTCGACGCTGTTGCTGGCGACCGATACGCCGGTTCTGCTGGCACCTGCGATGAATGTGCGGATGTGGCTCCATCCGGCAACACAGCGCAATATCAAGCAGTTGCGCGGCGATTCTATCCGTTTTGTCGGCCCGACTGATGGCGATATGGCCTGCGGTGAACATGGGCCGGG
>NZ_JAKDLJ010000509.1 GCF_030452865.1 Pseudorhodobacter sp. | reverse complement strand
CCCGCATTGGCTCGCACCTGGGTTTCTTGACCTGGGTGCCCTTTGCCCTGGGTGATGAGCACTTGGCCGGGCTCGTCCGCGCTTCGCGCGAGCAGGGCCGCGAGTTGATGCTCGCGCATCGCCGGCTGAACGCGGAAACTGTGCGGCTGTTGCATCAGGCAACGCGCCCCTTAGTCACTCCTTTGTCATAGCGACAATCGACACCACATCAGGTCGTGAGCAACCAGGAGAGCTTGCGGCTGCAATACGGGCTTTGCCAGCGCGCCAATGATCTTGGATGGCACAAAGCCGATATCGACGTGATCGATGCCGATCTTGGTTTGAGCGGCGCGTCCGCTGCGCATCGCAGCGGGTTCCAGGAACTTGTCGGTCGGGTTGGGCTCAGCGAAGTGGGGATAATCCTGTCTGTCGATGTCACACGGCTCGCGCGCAACTGCTCTGATTGGTATCCTCTTCTGGATATCTGTGGACTGCGGGGCTGTCTGATCGCGGATCGCGACGGCGTCTATGACCCAGGTCAACGCGAACGGGCGCCTTCTGCTTGGCCTCAAGGGAACAATATCCGAGTTAGAGTTGCATACGATCCGCAGCCGCCTGACGGCCGGCCTTATCGCCAAGGCACAGCGTGGGGAGCTTGCGCTCACTTTGCCTGTTGGCCTTGTCAGGGACCCGAGCGGTGTGGTGCTGAAAGATCCTGATATGGCTGTTCAGGGCCGGCTCAGTCTCGTGTTTGAGCTCTTCCAGAAGCTGCGCAGCATCGCCAAGGTGATGCGCATGCTGAATGATCGTGGTCTCGATCTCCCACGCCGGGACCGACATGGCGACCTGCATTGGGTTCGCGCGACGGTTGCCGCGGTCGCAACGATCCTGAAGAATCCCGCTTATGCAGGCGCTTTCGTCTATGGCCGGACTCGCATTCGCGACACCACTCCGGGCGAGCGGTCTCCCACAAAAGTGGCACGGCCTCGCGAAGAGTGGCGGATTGTCGTGAAAGACCGCTATCCGGCCTATATCGATTGGCCAACCTATGAGAATATCCGCACTATTGTGAGCGACAACCGGGCTGAATACATGCGCACCAAGACAAGAGGCATCCCCCGCGACGGTGAACTTCTCTTGCATGGCATCGTCTGGTGCGGACGGTGCAATCACAAAATGTATGTCCGATACAAGGGCGGCGGGGAGTATGTGTGTAACCACTTGCGGACTCACTCTGGTTTGCCCTCGTGCCAGCAAATGCGGGCCAAAGCGGTGGACGCTGCGGTTTCTGAAGCTTTCCTGACGGCTTTAGCCCCTGCCGAACTCGATGCTCTGTCGCGCACGCGGCGGGCCCAGAGCCAGGTCGACAGTGCCTTGAAGCGTTTCGCCATAAACCTGAATCATGGGTTTATGGCGGAACGCCCACACCATTGATATGTCTTGCAGCGTCACGCCTTTCCCCTGTCTCAGGTTAAAGGCGTGACGCTTTGAAGGCAAATGCGAAACGTGAAGTTGAGCGCACACGCTATGCAGCCGCGCTGGCGCAGCGACAGTTCAACCGCGTTGATCCTGACAACCGCCTTGTTGCGGCGGAACTTGAACGACGCTGGGAAAGCGCGTTGATGGACCTTCGAGCGGCAGAGGCTGCTTTGGCTGAGCAGTCGGCACAGCAATCAAGCGCTCATGTGACAATGGGGCCAGCGCTCACCGGCAAGGTAGTGACCCTTGCGGGACGTCTGCCGCAAATCTGGGCAGATCAAGCCACCACAGACGCGCATCGCAAGGCGCTGCTGCGCTGCCTGGTGGACAAGGTGGTGCTCGATCGAACTTCCGAGAGCGCGCTGGTCCGTATCGTATGGCGCGGCGGGGCGGTGACCGAACTCAACGTCAAGATGCGGGTAACAGCAATCTCAAAACCCGCACGGGGAGCCGAAATGCGGGTGCGCCTGCTTGAACTGGCAAAGACTGGCATGCCCGACGATGAAATCGCACGCGTTCTCACCAGCGAAGGACACCGATCGGCAAACTGTGTCGACAAGGTTCTCCCCGTAACCGTGCAGCGTATCCGGCTGGCCGAAGGGATCAGAAGGGCTCTCGCGCACAGGCGGTGGGATCACGATCCCGGTTTCCTGAGCACAGCTGCTCTTGCAGAAAAGCTGGGAATTCCGGTTAACTGGTTGTATGTGCAGATAAAGAAAAAGCGCCTGCTCATCGATCCAGAACCGT
>NZ_JAKDLJ010000095.1 GCF_030452865.1 Pseudorhodobacter sp. | reverse complement strand
AAACGTGAATGGGGCGTAGGCGATCCGGCGGAGGAAGCCGGCGGGCTGGCCCCACAAGGCCCACAGCCAGAAGCCCCGGCGCGTGAGGTGTTCCTGTTGCAGCGCAAGGCGGAAAAACTGGGTAGACGCTTGGGCAAGACCACGGGTTGGATTCACCGCGCAGCATTACAAATGAAAGACGTGGAAATGCGAGGCGGCGTTTCATATGAGGCGATTGTTCCGGAAGGATTGCAAATCGCCAGCAAGGACGGTCGGGAACTCTTGGCGGTGGATACCGTCGTGCTCTGTGCCGGTCAATTGCCCAATCGTTCTCTGGCCGACGCACTTGGTGCCGCCGGGATCACCTGTCATATCATCGGTGGCGCCGATGTCGCGGCGGAACTGGATGCCAAGCGTGCAATCGAACAGGGTGCCAAACTGGCTGCGCATTTCTGACAGCAGGAGATGGCGACCGGAGGTGGGAGCGCCCCCGGCCGCCGAGGCATCTGCTTACTGCTTCAACAGGTCCGCGCCCATTGCCGCGTCATATTCGGCCTGATCAATCTGACCATCCGCATTCGTGTCCATCGCGGCGAAGGTTTCTTCGGTCAGGTTGGGGTAGGTCACCTTCAACTCCTCCATCGACCAGGTGCCGTTGCCATCGGTATCGGCCACGGCTGGCGCATCCTGTGCAAGGGCGGGAACAGCGGCGAGACCGGCAACGAGGCCAAGAGCGGTCAAAATACGGGTCATTTCGTTTTCCTTTTGCATTGGGGCGTCGGCACCATGCCGTCGCTTGAGAACAGAGTTAGAGCGTGGCGGAAAATAGTTCCAGCATGGAAGCGGTGACTGCATTTGAGTCGACATCTTCTCGCCCATAGCGGGAAATATTGGAACATCTTTCCGCCTACGGAAATTTTGCGACATTTCTCCGCCGAGCGGATGTGGCAGAATCGGTGCCTAATTGCCGAGCCGCTGTTGTTTCCCCGCCATTAACGATCCTCGCAATTACCCCGGACTGGCCGCGCCAGCGCCCCTATCTTGCCCGAATTGATGGCCAATAAGGGGAAACAGACCTGCACTTACCGCATGGGGAAAACAATGGACCGACTAACCGAAATGGAAGCCTTCGCCACTGTGGTGGATCAAGGGGGCTTTACCGATGCGGCAAAGAAGATGGGGATATCCAAATCCGCCGTCTCCAAACACGTCTCCGCTTTGGAGGCACGGTTGGGTGCGCGATTATTGAATCGCACGACCCGCCGCGTCAGTCCGACCGAAATCGGCCTTGCCTATTATGACCGTGCCCGCCGGGTGCTGAACGATGCGGGGGAAGCGGATGCGCTTGTGACCTCGATGCAGTCCGCGCCTTCTGGCCTGCTGCGGATCAGTGTCGCGACCGATTTTGGCGTGAACCTTCTGTCGCCGATCCTTGGGGATTTTCTGCTGGAATACCCCGATATCACCGTCAACATGGTGTTGAACAACCGCTATGTGGAGTTGATTTCCGAAGGTTTCGATATGGCGATTCGCATTGGTGATCTGGAAGACAGCAGCCTGCGCGCCCGCAAACTGACCGAAACCAGCAAGCGGATGATTGCATCGCCAAGCTACTTCCAGAAATACGGGCGACCGATGAAGATCGACGACCTGAATGACCATAAGCTGCTGCATTATTCCAATCAGGCCAATGGCAATGTGTGGAAAATTTGCGCGCCCTCCGGGGAAAAGCGGCAAGTGCGAACAGCGGGTTGGTTGACGGTGAATGACGGGCAATCCTTGCTGAATGCCGCAGTATCAGGCCTTGGCATCGCGTATTTGCCTTCCTTCCTGTTTGCCGAAGCCCTGAAGCAAGGGCAAGTGGAAGAGGCAATTCCCGGCCTTCCGGTTGAGACCCTTGGCGTCTATGCGGTTTATCCACCGGGCCGGTTCACACAACCTAAGGTTCGTGCCTTCATCGACTTTCTGGCGCGGCGTTATGTTGATAAAGGCCCGGATTCCTGGTGATCTGAGCCGCCAGCATATTGGAATTGCTATTGGGTCGAGGTCAAAACAGCCTCGACCCTTCGGTTTTTCTGGCGACCTTCCTCGGTCAGGTTCGACGCTACGGGCGACAGATAGCCTACACCTTGCGCCTCCACCTGGTTCGGGGGAATACCGTAGACACCGATCAACCGGGCGCGAACCGATGCCGCGCGCCGTTTGGACACCGCTATATTCGCATCCAATCCGCCCGAGGCATCGGTATGCCCGACCAAGACCACGGTCTTATCGGGATTGCGACCCAACCAATCTGCCAACGCCGCAAGGGAGCCATAGCGACCTTCGGTCAGATCGACCGCTCCGGTGCCGAAATCCAACCCCGCCAACACAACCGCGCCCCCGGTCAGCAGCTTTTCCATCCCGTCCGTCGCCATTGCAGGCAGCGGCGGTTGAACGCTGGCGCGAAGCGCGACGGACCCACCAGACAAAGCGGTAAAACCCGCGTCGGAATCGTTCGCCGCCATCAGCGCAGGCGAGACAGTCGCATCCTCCATCACCCGCGTCATTTGAACGAAACCTCTGGTGTCGGATCTGCTCACCATCAGCCCAACCGCCTCCATCCCGGCAGGTGCTGCGCGTTGCATCGACAAAAACCGGAAATCACCAAGGTCGACATGCATCTGCGGCTCCGGCAGCACATCCACGGCGAAACGGAAATCGAAGCCGCCGCAGGCCTCTGTTTCACATTCAAAAACCACCTTGAAACCGGCTGCCAGCAGCTGATTGCGCAAAGGCTCCAACAGATCAAGGCTGGCTACTCCCGGCGCATCAATTTTCCAGGCAGTCCGTTCAACAGCGCCTTCGATCAATCGGCTCGGCAGACCTGACGTCGCCCAAGCCGCCGTTGGCAATTCATATCCCGTTCGCGTTGTCGTGGTGGGGGAGGTTGGCGTTGCGGGGCCGGGAAACTCCAATGAAAAACCAGTAGCCGGGACGGGACAGATCACACCACACAGCAACACACCGCATAAGGCGAGCGTTGTTGTTCTTGGCGCTGCAAGTGCTGCGAACGGAAATGGCGTCACTGCTCCGGCCCCCCTTTGGCGGGTTATTTCTTCCGGTAGTGATATGTTCCCACAACTTCCATTCCAAGGGAAGAATAGAGCGCGCGGGCTGGGCCATTCGCCTCAGTTACCGCAAGGCAAAGTTGTGACGCACCGTTATCTTGTGCCCAGGCCGCAGCCATCCGCATGATGTGGTTGGCAGCGCCCTGTCTGCGCAATCCGGGCGAAACCTCCAGCGCGTGCAGCATCGCGATATCGTGACAGCAGGCGACAAAGGCTGCGCCAGCAGCACGGTCGTTCATCCGGCCAAGAATAGCGGTTTTCGGTGCCATTGCCCTTTTCATCACCGCCAGGCGCCCTGCCCCGATCCCGGCATCCGCCCAAAGCTGGGTTGCTATTTCCAACGCTGGCCACATCGCGAAACTGGTCATCGGCGCGGGTGGAATGGCGGCAAGATGTGATACCGGCACGGCATATATCACGACCGGATCATGGCGCATATATCCACGCGCTGCCAACAAGGCATCCAGCCCTGTGTCGTGCTCACGGATCATGAAAAGCGGCGTTTGTCCCAAAGCTGTCATGGCTTGTTCCGCCAGCGCGACATCACAGCCCTGAACCGCAGTTTCCGCCGTCGCCGCCGACACCCGCTGACCGCCGCCTTTTCCTTCGCGGATCATCCAAGGCCCGGTCCGGTGGCAGGATGCGGCAGGCCAAGTGGCCTCCAAAGCCGCATATAGCCCGGCCGGTGTCATGCCGGAAACAGCGACGCGAGACGGGTCATCGCTGCGTGAAGCCGGGACGGATCCGTGCCCCGGATCACAAGGTTGGTGCCAAATGCACCGTTTTGCGTGAACGGGTAGGAGCCCATCGACAGGTCCGGAAACTCCGCCGCAAGTACGCCGAAGGGTCCGGCAACCTCTCCTTCGCCGCGATCGACGCGCAGGGTTTGGCTCAGCAGCGGCGCACCACCGGTCAGGGTCGGCAGAACCGAGGCGACCATCGCCTGAAAGATCGTCGGCACCCCGGCCATCACATGCACATTGCCAAGCGTGAATCCCGGCGCAATGGAAATCGGGTTATCGATCAATGCCGCGCCGTCGGGGATGCGCGCCATGCGCTGGCGCGCATCATTGAATTCCATTCCGGAGCGTTGGTAATGCGCATCTAGCAGCGCCATCGCATCGGCGCGCTTGCTGATGCGGACACCGAAAGCGGCGGCAATCGCATCTGCGGTGATATCATCATGGGTGGGGCCAATCCCGCCTGAGGTGAAAACCGTGTCATGGCTGGCACGAAGCGCATTGACCGCCGCGACAATCACCGCATGGTCATCCGGCACAACCCGCGCTTCGGCCAAGGCAATGCCGTGACGGGTCAATTCGCCCGCCAGAAAATGCGTGTTGGTGTCGCGGGTCCGACCAGAGAGGATTTCATCCCCGATCACGAGCATAGCGGCGGTTGGGTTGGGCATGACCTGTGCCTTTCAATGGCTTGCCTTTGGTATAGGGTGCGCGGCGCACGCTTTCAAACGGGATTTGCCCGAGCTGGCTAGTCCCTGCATTTCATGGGTTGGATCAGTCTGAATCTTTCCGGTTGAGTTGTCCAGATTTCGCAGATCTGTTGGTATGGAGTAAGGCGCAAACGCCATTGGCCCGAGTGCAGCGCCGAACGAGAACCGTCGGCTGAAGCGGATGTATGCGGACCTCAGCATGCAGGCGGATCTGCTTAAGGACGAGAGCGAGGAAATAGCCGACCTTCTGATTGGGCTGACCGATGCCCGCAACACCTGGGGGTTTGGTTTGCGTTTCCTGCATTTGCGAAACTTGAAGGGCCACCTCTGGAACCACAAGCGGGTTTACTGCATTTAATCTGCGCCGGAACTGAACCTGCGCCCTCTCGTGGCTTGAAGGCAAACCGTTCCCGGTCAACCGGGCAAGGGCGGCAGCACACACGCCCAGAAACTGAAAATCGCCGCGAGACAGAAGGTGCGATATTCCAGTATATCAAAGGATTCTATAACTCGCGCCGCCGCCGCTCATCACCAATTGACAAACGCCCCCTGGGCTTTGAACGAAAGGCTGCGTAATTGAGGTAAGATACCGGAACACAAGTATGAAAAGTCCAACCATTCGCGGGCGGATGAGATCATCCCCTTCGGGCAGGCGCGAGCGATGCTTCATTGGTAACACCGGATTTGCAGAGTTTTCAAAGAGATTATCCAGAACCTTGCGCGCCACTGCGAAAAAATTCGGCCGCTAAAGCCCGTCAAATCAATGACCGGTGACTTGTTAGAACCGGACAATCCTGCACTGGTAGTCGCATCAGCGCGGCGCTAATATCAGATCTGCCGCTTTTTCTGCAATCATCACAACGGGGGACGCGGTGTTGCCTGACAGAATTTTTGGCATGATTGACGCATCTATAACCCTCAGGCCTTGCAGGCCATGGACCCGCAGAGTTGGGTCAACCACCGCCAACGGATCGGTCCCCATTTTGCAGGTTCCGACCGGGTGAAAGATCGTGGTCGCAATGTTACCCGCCTGCTCCAACAGTGCGGCGTCACTTTGGTGTATTGGGCCCGGCAAAATTTCTTCCGGTGTATGGACGCGCAGGGCTTCTGCCGTCATCAACCGCCGAGCTTGCTTGATCGAGGCGACGGCTACTTGTCTGTCATTTTCAGTGGACAGATAATTCAATCGGATATCGGGCTGTATTGCACTGTCGGCTGATACGGCGTGACAACTGCCAGTGCTGTCAGGCCGCAGATTGCAGACCGACACCGTGATCGCTGGAAACGGGTGCAGGTCGTCACCAAGCCGGTCGGTCGACAAGGGCTGAACATGATATTCCAGATCAGGGGTCGCGAGCCTTGGGTCGGATTTGGTGAACATGCCGAATTGGCTTGGCGCCATCGACAACGGCCCGCTTTGGCGCAGCAAATATTCCAACCCCATGCGCGCCTTGCCGATAAACGAATTGGCCATGGTATTCAGCGTTTTGGTATTGCTCACCTTGAATACCGTCCGGATTTGCAGGTGATCTTGCAGGTTCTCGCCCACGCCGGGGCTTTCGTGCCGTGGCGTCAGGCCAAGACCGGAAATCACATCTGGCCGGCCTATACCCGAATGTTCCAGAATTTTTGGAGAGTTGATAGCGCCCGCGCAAAGCAAGACCTCCGCCTCGCAAAACGCCTGCATCTGTTTGCCTCCATGGCCAAAGGAAACGCCCGTGACCTTTTTACCCTCCAGAATAAGGCTGTGGGTATGGGCATGCGTCAAAACCCGCAGGTTGGGGCGTTTGAGGGCTGGGCGCAAGAAGCCGCGCGCGGTGCTCCAGCGCGCACCATTCTTTTGGTTGACCTCGAAAAATCCCGACCCTTCATTATCGCCGTCGTTGAAATCAGCGCGGGGCGCGATACCGAATTCCTTCGCGCCTTCCTGCACCGCTCGCAATATGTCCCATTGCAACCGTTGCTTCGAAACCTTCCACTCGCCGCCACTGCGATGCATCGGCGTTTGCGGGTTGTGATGATCTTCGGATTTCAGGAAATAGGGCAGCACATCACCCCAGCCCCAGCCAGTATTACCCAACTGCCGCCAATGATCGTAATCGGCGGCCTGACCGCGCATATAGATCATCCCGTTGACCGAGGAGCAGCCGCCGAGGATCTTGCCGCGCGGATAGACCAGAGAGCGCCCATTCAGGCCCGGTTCCGGCGCGGTTTTCATCATCCAGTCCGTGCGCGGGTTGCCGATGCAGTAAAGATAGCCAACCGGAATCTTTACCCAATGGTAATTGTCCTTACCCCCCGCTTCCAACAACAAAACCTTGTTCACAGGGTTTGCTGACAGTCGGTTTGCCAGCACACAGCCCGCCGTTCCGGCGCCGATGATGATATAATCATAGCGCCCGTCGAGGGTTTCAGCTTTCAACTTGCAAATCCTTTCCGAAACCTTCGAGACGTGTGCTCAAGTGACGCCATGCCGCATAGCGCTTTGCATAAAAATCCGCGCGTTCCGGGTTTGACATATATTCCTGTCGTGCCCGTGTCATCACAACGATAGCTTCTTCATAGGACGAAAACGCGCCAATGCCGACGCCTGCACCAATGGCAGCACCAAGCGCACCGGTTTCTTGCGCTTGCGCCACGGTGATCGGCACGCCCAGACAATCCGCGAACATCTGCGGCCAATGCGGGCTACATGCGCCGCCGCCTGATAGGACCGCACGGTCAAAATCCACCCCCGCCCGTTGCAGCACCAAAATATGGCGTTTGTGTTCAAACATCACACCTTCAAACAGCGCCCGCAGCATATGGTCTTCGCCGTGCCACCCCGTCGGGTCGAAAAACCCGGCGCGATGATCCGAACTTAACCGGGAGCCGTAGAGAAACGGATGGAAAAACGGGTCGTCAAGGCGCGGCGCAACCGAAGCCAGCGCCGCGTTGCAATGGCCAAACGGATCGTCATGAGGCGCACCGCGTTCAACGAAGTTGCGCACATACCATTCGAGGTTGGCCGCCGATGTGGCGCTGGACTCGATGTTTACGAACCTGTCTTTGCCGAACCCCGCCACCATAAACACTGCCGCGTCCGATACTGGTCGGTTCGAGAATACCTGATTGATGCTCCATGTTCCGACGATGATGGATGCTTCGTCGGCTGACACCACACCTGATCCCATCGCGCTGGATACTACGTCGAAATACCCTGCAATCACGGGTGTGCCTGCGTGCAATCCGGTGGCCTTGGCTGCGGCTTCGGTCATATGGCCGACAGTTTCGGCAGGGTCTCACAGTTTGGGCAGTATGTCGGCGGCATCGAAAAGCCGATAAAGCCCAAGTAATTCAGCGTCATAGAGACAGTCCGGCATGCGTGTGAAACCACAACCGCTCATGTCTGAAAGGTCGCTGACCAACTCGCCGGTTAGCCGGTATGTAATAAAATCCTTGCGCAGAAACGCGGTCGCGGCCTTGGCATAGGTTTCAGGCCGGTTCCGTTTGACCCACACCAAAAGTGTAGGGGTTTGCAAGGGCCAGGGCTTTTGCAGGCAAATCCCATGCAGCGCATCCCTATTTCTTTCGGCCAATTCAGCGGCCAAACCTGCCGCACGGGTATCGAGCGACTGAATTCCCAACAACGGCTCTCCGGCCGTGTCCAGCAGGTAAAGGCCGTTACGGTGGCCCGCGCAGCCCAGACCGATAATCTGATCGGGAGCAATCCCGGCCTTGGTGATGCAATCGCGAATGGCAGATTGGGCATTGGTCCACAGCTCATTCAAATCACGTTCCACATGGCCCGGAGCTGGGGATCTGGAGGACCCATCCAACGCCGAAATGGCGACTTGGTTGCCTTTCAGGTCGAACAACACCGTCTTGATGACAGTGTTGCCGGCGTCCAGACCCATCAGATATTTTTCCAACTCAGCCACGATTATAGATGTCCCATGCTTCGTCGCCACCCGCGCCATTGTGGATGATCGCCATCAATGCGGCTATACCTGCGCTTGGGTTGTCATGCTGATAGATGTTGCGACCGTAAGCCATGCCCTTGGCACCTTGCGCGATGATTGCGGCGGATTTTGCCAGAACCACTTTCTGGTCTTCCTTGCCGCCACCCCGCACCAGAACCGGTACGCGCGCAGCCTCCACCACTCGGTGAAAATCTTCGGCGTTGGTGGTCGGATCGGCTTTGATGATATCCGCCCCCATTTCAGAGGCAAGCCGGGTCAGCGTCACGATTTTATCGGCGTCACCATCGACTTGATAGCCACCATTGCTGAACAAGCGGGTCATCCGCGCCTTAAGGTTCGGTCTCATCTGTTTATCCTTTCGTATTTCTGGATTGGAGCATCTCCGCTGAGACGCCGTGAAATTCGGCCAATTCAGCGCAAAGCGCCTCCCGCTGGCTGTTTTGCTGCACTTCAGACCAGCCCTTCGTTTTGGCCATGACCGCTGCAATTGCGTCGATCAAATCCGCTGATATCTGGCCGGTGATCGCCAGGCTGGTACGGCGCAGAACGATGTCGGAAAGCGTAAGGGCGTGTTCATGTTCCGCCAGAAAGCCAATTTCGCCTGTGGAATAGCAATTGTCCGGCAGCAGCGGCGCATCGCCAACAAGCGCCGCGCAATAGTGCCACACCTCATCCGCGCGGCTGCCGTAGTTCGCCTGCAAATGCGCTTGTCGCCCCTCGGCTACGACTTCATTGACGCGAAAACCTTTCCCGCCACCGATGGCCATGTCTTGCGTATCGGTCAATCGGTCTTTGCTGAGTTCCCCCAGCACTTTGTCAGCCACCTGTTCCGCAAAGGCGCGGAACGTCGTCCACTTTCCGCCCACCATGCAGAATTGTGGCACTGGTCCATTGATCCGCTTGATACTGTGGCCGCGCGAAATCCGGCCGGTGAAATCCTGATCGCTGCGGGGCAGAAGGCGTATGCCGCTATAGCTGAACATGATTTGGTCTGCGCTGCCCGGGGTGTGCGGAAAAACCATGCGCAGAAAGCTGAGGATATAATCCCGCTCATCATCTTTGCAGCGCACACGGCGCGGCGCATCGACGCGAATATCAGTTGACCCAGCCAAGCACCCGACCCAGACACGCCATGCGCCATTGCGACGGGCAGCAGCGTCTGCTCGATATCGCGTTTCACCATGCGTATTCTTCTTGAATGGCGTCCAAGTGCCCCGCTGCGACATAGGCTTTGATATCGTCAACACTGGTGTTACTGGCCCCGATGGCGCGGATCTTGCCAGCGGTTTTCAGCGCCTCCAATGCCTCCATCGCCTCATCAATAGGGGTGGTCGGGTCTTGCCAATGGGTGATTTAATGGTCGATGTAGTCCGTACCCAACCACTTCAGGCTTTGCTCAACCTCATAGATGATGGCATCACGGCCCAAGTAGCGATGCAGCGGTTTTCCATCAATATCGAAAAAATGATTGCCCTTTTGGGTGCGCCTGACAAGGCCACATTTAGTCGCCAGAACCACCGTGTCACGTCGGCCCTTGATCGCCTTGCCAACGATCTCTTCGGCCACGCCTTGCTCGTAAGCGGGCGCGGTGTCGATCAGGCTGATGCCTTCGTCGATGGAAGTTTGGATTGCGTTGATGGATTGCGCCTCATCCGTGCCGTCCCACATCCAGCCGCCTTGGCCCAGGTGCCAAGCCCAATGGCCAAGGCTAAAATTCCGCTGGCCCCGATGGCACC
>NZ_JAKDLJ010000508.1 GCF_030452865.1 Pseudorhodobacter sp. | reverse complement strand
CTGACCCGTCAGGTCACGATGCAATCGCTGCCCTCCATCCGGCTGGTGCAGGAAAACGACAAATCCTTGGTGACAAAGATCAACTCCACCCTCGTCAACACCGTACCGCTGTGGGAAACCCAACTGGCGCAGGCGGTCACGATCCAACGGTCCCGCGAGGCGGCGGAGAGTGTGCGTGAGGCGAATGATCTGACCAATGAATTGCTGACCTCCAACGCGGAGAACCTGCAACAGACCAACCGAGTCGTGCGAACCGAAATGGAACGCGGTGTCTTTGATATCGAAGCAGTGAAAAAGGCCAACGCAACCCTGATTGCCACCATCAACGAAAGTCTTGCAATCGCAGATGAGGGCAAAGCCAAACGCGCGGCGGCGGAGGAGGAGTTGATCAAGATGGAACATGATCTGCGCGATACGCTGGCCTCGGCCAAGGCGCGCTCGGACGGCAAGCCGGTTGCGCCCGCCAATACCGCCACGAAGAGCTGAACCTGCAACAGGAAAGATTGCTCCAATGGCTCTGCTCCGGATGAACGCGATGCGATTGAGAGGGGCGGCCAGTCTGGTCGCCTCTGCCGCGTTGCTTTCGGCCTGCGTGAATGGCGCGGTCCCGGTTTCGGGGCGCGCCGCCCGCCCGCCACCGCCGCGCGCCGCGCAACCTGCCCCGGTGCCAAAAGCCTCCCCGGCCAGCCTCGCGCTGCGCGCCTATTATGCCGGTGTCCAGGAAGAGCTTTTGTCACGCGGCCTGATGCGGACCGACAGCGGCGCAAAAGATGCGCCTTTCACAGCGCGGATGCTTGCCAACAACTTCATCCGCATCGCGTTCTTTGATGAGTTTGACAGTACTTCCGGTACGCTGGTGGCACGGCCAACCGAAAAGCGGCTGCGGCGCTGGCAAAAGCCGATCCGCGTCGGGCTGACGTTCGGTGCCTCCGTCCCGGTGGCAAAGCAACCGATTGAACGGGCGCGCGTACGGTCATATCTGGCGCGACTGGCAGCGTTGACTGGGCATTCGATTCAACTCGCCTCAACCGGCATCAATTTTCAGTTGCAATTCCTCGATACGGACGAGTTGCGCGCCATCGGCCCCACGGTACGAAAAGCCGACCCGAGCATTGGCGCGCCGGAACTGCAATCCATCACCAATATGTCGGATTCGACCTATTGCCAGGTGACCTATTCGCTTGACGAAGGCAGCAGCCTGATTGAGCGCGCCTTTGCCGTTATCCGCGCCGAACACCCGGATTTGTTGAGCCTTTCGTGTTTGCATGAAGAAGTCGCCCAAGGTCTCGGCCTGCCCAATGACAGCCCCCAAGCACGCCCCTCCATCTTCAACGACGATCAGGAATTTGCAACCCTTACTCCGATGGATGAGGCGATGCTGCGAATGCTTTATGACAAACGGCTGACCCCCGGCATGTCCATCACCGAGGCCCGTCCCATCATTGACCAAATCG
Organism: Pseudorhodobacter sp.; assembly: GCF_030452865.1. Classification (GTDB taxonomy): domain Bacteria; phylum Pseudomonadota; class Alphaproteobacteria; order Rhodobacterales; family Rhodobacteraceae; genus Pseudorhodobacter. The sequence continues at coordinate 769 of NZ_JAKDLJ010000508.1, read as the reverse complement.
CCGCCGAACTCGTCCCCGGCGACAGCTAACAGACAGGAGCGTTTCATGGTTTTCGACTTCCTCAAAGGCCAGTTCATCGACGTTATCGCATGGACCGATGACACCCGCGACACCATGGTCTGGCGCTTTGAGCGTCAGGGCAATGAGATCAAATATGGCGCAAAACTGACCGTGCGCGAAGGGCAATCGGCGGTTTTTATCCATGAAGGGCAATTGGCCGATGTGTTCGGCCCCGGCCTTTACATGCTGGAAACCAACAACATGCCGATCATGACCACGTTGCAGCATTGGGACCACGGTTTCCAATCGCCCTTCAAGTCCGAGATCTATTTCATCAACACCACCCGGTTCAACGATCAGAAATGGGGCACCAAAAACCCGATCATGACCCGCGACCCGGAATTCGGCCCGGTGCGCATCCGCGCATTCGGCACTTATTCGATGCGTGTCAGCGACCCTGCGAAATTCATGCAGGAAATCGTTGGCACGGACGGCGAATTCACCGCCGATGAGATCAGCTTTCAGATCCGCAACGTGATCTTGCAGGAGATGAGCCGCGCTTTGGCCTCGTCGCAGATCAAGGTGTTGGACATGGCCGCCAATACCGCCGATCTCGGCAAGCTGGTCGCGACTGCCATTGCGCCACAGATCGCGCAATACGGTCTGTCGTTGCCGGAGTTTTATATCGAAAACATCTCCCTGCCGGAGGAGGTTGAAAAGGCGCTGGACAAGCGCACCTCAATGGGGATCGTTGGCGATTTGAACCGCT
>NZ_JAKDLJ010000507.1 GCF_030452865.1 Pseudorhodobacter sp. | reverse complement strand
CACGCTTTGGCTGGCCCCACGCCTGCCCGCGCTTTATGCCAAATACCCCGGCCTGAAGATCGACCTGATGCTGGAAGAAAGGGTGCTGGATCTGCCGATGCGCGAAGCCGACGTTGCGATCCGGATGAAGGAGCCGAGCCAGGCCGACCTGATCCGTCGTCGGTTGATGAACATCCGGATGCGTCTTTACGCGACCCAGGACTATCTGGATGCGGCCGGCATCCCCACCAAGATGGAGGATTTCGCGCATCATCGGCTGATCTGCCAGCACTCCGGAACACCGCAGGTGGCCGCAGGTGCCTCGTTGGTGCAACAATTGATGCTGCATGACATTCCGTCGATGTTGACGGTGAACAATTACTTCGGCGTTTTGCAAGGCGTGCTCAGCCATTTGGGAATCGGGGTCTTGCCCGACTATCTAACCGAAGATTTCCCCAACCTGATCCGCGTTCTACCGGACGTTGATTCCGCCGAGGTGCCGGTTTTTCTGGCCTATCCGGAAGAATTGCGCCAATCAAAGCGCATTTCCGCCTTCCGCGATTTTGTGACCGAAGAAATTTTCAGCTATCGCAAACGCCAAAAGGAAGCGGCGGAGAACAACGGATAACCCGTTAATCAAACGAAATCAGTTTGTTGGGAAAGCTATGCCGCAGATGCATAACTGATATTCCCTGATTGCTTGGTCAAAAAACTTGCACTTCATCCAGCGGCGACCTAATTGGGTTGGTGAGGGCGGCAATGAGTTTCTCTTGCCTTCCTCACCTCCCTGTTGGACTTGGCCGAGCGGTTGCTCGGCCTTTTTTTTTGCCGCGCATATTTGAAGCACACCAAAGAATCAACGCGCGCGTCGCACGATACCCCAACGACGCACCGCATAACTGCGTCGCCCCCCTTCCACTTGATCCCGCTTTGCCCTATGGACGCGGCAACAATCGACCGATGGGAAATGCCATGACCAGCGCCGCGCCGAACCCCTTGTCCGAACCTGAGATCACGCCTGCGCTGATCGCTGCACACGGGCTGAAACCGGATGAGTATGAGCGCCTGTTGGAGATCATTGGGCGCGAACCGAGTTTCACGGAACTCGGTATATTTTCCGCGATGTGGAATGAGCATTGCTCCTATAAATCCTCGAAAAAATGGCTGCGCACCTTGCCCACCACTGGCCCGCAAGTGATCTGCGGACCGGGCGAAAACGCGGGCGTTGTGGACATCGGCGACGGGCAAGCGGTTATTTTCAAAATTGAAAGCCACAACCACCCCTCATATATCGAACCTCACCAAGGCGCTGCTACGGGCGTGGGTGGCATCCTGCGCGATGTGTTCACCATGGGCGCTCGTCCCATTGCGGCGATGAATGCACTCAGTTTCGGCCTGCCCTCTCACCCCAAAACCGCGCATTTGGTCAAAGGTGTGGTGGAAGGTGTCGGCAGCTATGGCAACGCTTTTGGCGTGCCAACCGTGGGCGGCGAAGTTCGTTTTCATGCCTCCTATAACGGCAACTGCCTTGTGAACGCTTTTGCCGCCGGTCTGGCCGATGCGGATAAAATTTTCTACTCGGTCGCCTCTGGCGTGGGCATGCCCGTGGTCTATCTCGGTGCCAAAACCGGCCGCGATGGCGTTGGTGGAGCGACGATGGCCAGCGCCGAATTTGACGACACGATTGAAGAGAAACGCCCCACCGTGCAAGTCGGCGACCCCTTCACCGAAAAGCGTCTGCTGGAGGCATGTCTGGAACTGATGGCGACGGGGGCGGTGATTTCCATTCAGGATATGGGGGCGGCTGGCCTGACCTGTTCTGCGGTGGAAATGGGCGACAAGGGCAAACTCGGCATCAAGCTGCAACTCGACGATGTGCCGCAGCGCGAAGCCGCGATGACCGCCTATGAAATGATGCTGTCGGAAAGTCAGGAACGGATGTTGATGGTCCTGAACCCGGAACTTGAGGCAGAAGCCCGCGCGGTTTTCGTGAAATGGGATCTCGACTTTGCCATTGTCGGCGAAACCATCCCCGAGGACCGATTTTTGATCCTGCACGGCAATGAGGTGAAGGCCGATTTGCCGCTGTCAAAGCTCGCCTCATCCGCGCCGGAATATGACCGCCCATGGGTGGAAACCCCGCCCGCCGCACCTTTGGGTGAGGTTCCCGCCATCGGCGCGATTGATGGGTTGCGCGCCCTGATCGGCAGCCCGAACTATGCGCATAAAGCCTGGGTCTATGAACAATA
>NZ_JAKDLJ010000506.1 GCF_030452865.1 Pseudorhodobacter sp. | reverse complement strand
CGAGATGGGCGAAAATATCCTGCCAAGAGGCAGTGGCCAAATCGCCGGGAAAGCCTTGGGCGAGGGTTTCAAAAAAGAGCCGATCGGCGGGTGTATCCAGTGTGATGCGCCAATGGGCATAGCCTTGCCTCGAACAGGGCAGGTTGCGCAGGGTGTAGCGCATCGGGCGGCGGCGCACGAATGTCGTGACATGCTCTCGGTCGGATTTCAGATGGCCTTCGCGACCCGCTTCTTCGAGCGCCGCCATCGTGACGATTTCGCTATCCATGCCCAAGGGCCAGCTACCGGGAATATTGGTGGTCACCAGATCGCCGCCATGGGTCAGAAAATCGGCCAGCAGGGCGCTGCTGGTTTCCGGTACGGTCAGCGGGCAATCGGAGGTGATGCGCATCACCGCATCGGCCCCCACTTCGCGTGCGGCCCCCAGATAGCGGCCCAGCACATCATTTTGCGAGCCGCGAAATACCCGGTAGCCGCGCCGCGCGCAAAGTTCCGCAATCGGATCGCAGGCGGGTTGGTCAGTGGTGGCGCAGATAACCTCGCTGATGCCTTCGATACGCGCACAACGGTCAAGGCAATGTTCCAGAAAGGTCTTGTCCAATAGTGGCATCAGCACCTTGCCCGGCAATCGGGTGGAAGACATCCGTGCCTGAACTATTACCGGGATATTGGTCATGATGCGGTCCTTTTCTGAGCCGTTTTGCGGTCGAGGCGCTCTCTGAGTTTTTTAACGATGCGCGCCGTGACCAAAGGTTTGTCGGACGGATCATCACACATGATCACCTCCATCGTGTCAAAGAACAAGTCTTGCCCGGTCCCCTGCGGATCACGCCAGCGATGGTTCGCGCTGGGGGCGGCGAAGATGGTGTCGACGCCGCCAAACGCTGTCAACTCAATGGTCGCGGTATTCACACCCACCACGCAATCAAGCGCCGTTGCCAGTGCCAGAACGCCGTCGAAATCATCTATCTTGTCCAGGTCAGGGAAAGTCAGAAGACTGGCTCCAAATTCAGTGCGGATATAGTCGGCAAGTTCCTCATCCTCCTCATATTCGAGGCTGACAAATGTGACTCCTCGCATACGGTACATTTCGCCGAACTGATCAGGCGTAAAGTAATTGGCGATGCGTTGATATTCCAGAATTCGGCTGGTGCCAATCACACCGACCAGCAACGTGCCGGAATAGGGGTCCAACCGTTTGCGCCAAGCGTCAACCAGGTTGATATCGGCCTTCAGACGTGGTTGCGGCCCCTGGGTGAACGAGGCGACATCCGGGCGCAGGTCCAGCATTACGCACGGCACGGGCATCACCACATCCACGCTGTTTGCTGCTTTCCAGAGGTTGTTGTCAAAGAACTGCGCCAGGGCCTGATCCGGCAAATCACAAATCTGGTCTAACAAATCCTGATTTATCCGTTTGCGGTGGAAGCGTGGCAAAGGCAGAAATTCTGCCGCTTCCGGAAAGGATCGCCGAAAAAGCGGTGCTATGCGTTCATCCACCGAAAACACCGCATCCGGGAATTGCGTGGCAAGCGCAGGATAGGTGATTGCATACCGGATCTCATCCCCAACCCCGCCTTCCGACAGAAACAGAACTTTTTCGCCTGGGTGAATCTCTGTTATGCTGTCCACCAACCGAAAATTTCTGGCATATTTGCGGATCAGACCGGAGCGTGGATAATCGCGCAGCCCGCCAAATACCAAGCCCAGATCCGATAGTGCTGCGCCAGCCATGAATCGTTGCCAACCGCTGCGTTTCCTCTGTCCGACAAACAAGGCCTGATGCTGTTCGCACAGCAGGCTGCGGATTTCCTCGGTTTGCCCCAGAAACGCCAAAGACCGTATAAAATCATAGATTGTCCGCCAGCCGTCTTCCGCGCCTGCGGAAATGGAGGCGCGATAGTTGGCGATGATCGCCTTGATGTCGTTTTCACCACGCCCTCCCGGCCCCCAGGTCATGGCATGACCAAGCCAGGCATAGGCGCGCATGTCATTGGGGTAAATTTCCATGGCGCGGGCGGCGTTGCGGCGCATCGTTTCCAGATCATTGTCGAGCAGCGCCAAGCGGCCGCCTCCCAGCAAGGTTTCAACCGTGTGGTCCTGAACCATGTCAAGATGGTCGCGAAAACGCCTGCTCCACAAGGGGTCGGGGGCGCTTCCCGCCGCCTCCATCTCGTGCTCCAGCCGAGTTAGCCGCGAATAGGACGGGGTATCCAACGCATCAAGTAACAGGGCTTTGAAAT
>NZ_JAKDLJ010000505.1 GCF_030452865.1 Pseudorhodobacter sp. | reverse complement strand
GCCGCATAGCCCGCGATATCAATCCAGTTATCCGCATGCACCGGATTGCCCCATGCCCGCGCGGTTTTCAGGTCCACCAGCAAGATGCACACTTGGGCGGGCGTGATAGCGACACCAAGCCGCGCCGACCAAAGGGCCGCGATCTGGCCGAAGGTGTTTTCAACCGCCCCGTGGGTTGCAGCGCGGTCCACTGTCACCGCTTCCCGCGCACAATCCAGTATCGCCGCCCGATGAAATGGGTGATCAGTCACAAAAACCCCTCCCCCAATGCGTCCGCCTTCGACAGCATCAAGAACCGCGTATCCCCAAGGGCGGTCTTGCCGTCCCAGACAAACCACGCGTTGAGCATTGGCGGCGCGCCCCCGCCGGTGAAATCAATCCGCCAGCGCATGACATAAACCCGCGCCGGTGGATGCCGCGCCCATAACCCGGCCCGCGTCTCTGCCCCGATCCAGTTGAGCGGCAGCAGCAGCGCCATGTAGTCGATATGCAGCACGTCCAGCGCGTGGCGTATCCATGCGCCCGAATTGCACTCGGCAAACGGCGGGTTGGTCAGCATCGCCCAGGCAGGCGGTACGCGGAAATCATAAAACGAGCGGATTTCGGCGCCGCAGCCCCGGTCGATCAGATCCGAAGCCACCACGTTCAGCCCGGCCGCCTGCATTTCCCGCAGCATCGCACCATCGCCGCAGGCCGGTTCCCAGACCGCACCATAGCGCGCCAGCGCCGCCCTTTCCGCTTTCAGAATCGCGCGAGTCGGTTCCGGCGGTGTCGGGTAAAAATCATCTTTTTCCCGTGCAACCTCATCGGCATAGACGGCAACGCCGTCGGCCAAATCGGTCATCACCGGATTGGCGCGCTTGCCGGTTGCGCGAAACAAACCCCTTGCACTTGCGGTCATGAGGCGCACCCCGCTGCCTGTTCCTGCCGCAACCGCGCGTGAAAGCGGGACATCACCGACGAACCATCCAGCCCGGCCAACGCACAGACCTGGTGAAAATCGCGCGAACCGAACCAATCGCAGGCGTAATCGCGCGACCGCCTCCCGAAGGCACCGCCGCCACGCTTGGTCACGCGCGACTCCGGAAACGCATCCGACCATTGCACCAACAGAACCGAGGCCCAAAGCGCGCGGCAGGCGCGCGGGCTGATGTCCATCGGCATACGCTGAATGATGTTCCCGGCCATCAGGTCAACCCCGCCGCAGCAATCAACCGCTTGAGCCGAAGGTTCGGCACCGCCTGCAATGCTGCTACATCGGTGGACGTCAGCGGCAACACATCGAAAAACGCCCCCGGCGCATCGGCAAATGCCAAAATCTCGGCCCGAAGATCGGGCGCAAGGGTGTCGCCGCCGCGCACGAACACGTCATCCAGTTGCGCCACCAGCGCGCGCAGGCTGCGGGTGCTGCATCGCAATTCAAGCATCAGCTTTGCCACGCGCCGCCCCCACCTGTTGATCCCGCCGCGCGGCCAATTCCATCGCGGCCCGGATGATCCGGTGCATCCGCCCGCCACCCCGGCGCAGCGCCATCGACACCGAGCCATAGGGGAACCCCAAAGCCCGGTCCGCCGCCGCCATCGAGGTAAAGCGCAACGGGCCAAGCTGCACCGCTTTGGACATATTGGCCGGGCAATCGCGCGGCAGGCCGACACGATGTTCGGCCCCGCGCGCGATGGCCGCATGTATGGTGTTCGGGCGCAGCCCGAAATGTGCGGCCGCCGCTTTGGCATGGGGAAAATCACGGCCCCGGATGCGCACCGGCAACGGCTCTGGATGGCTTGCGCCGGTTCCAACCGCTGCCAAGCGCCCGGCGCGGATCGCTTTCATTACCGTCTGCGGCTGCACCCGAAGCGCGCGCGCGGCGGCGTTGACCGTGGGATAGACCGTGCCGCGAACCTCGATATCGCGATACTTCGGATGCGCCATTAGCCCGCCCCCCGATCCGTTGCGCCCGACCCGATGCGCCGGAAGAATTCTTCCGCCTTTTTTTTCAACCGTTCGGCGGCCTTGAACTGTGCCAGGCCGCGCGCCAGATCGTCGCAGCGCAGCGCGCGCAGTTCGCACCGTCGCGCCCGGATCAGCCAAAGCTGGCCCATCACCCACCAGAACCGCCGCCGGACAGTCTGCCGAACCTGTCCCGGCCCCGATCTGTAAACGCCCCCGCGCATCACGACCGCCCCTTTCCGGGCAGACCAAAGAAATCCGCCCCGACGATCCCGATCAGCACCAGAATATATTAGGCGG
>NZ_JAKDLJ010000504.1 GCF_030452865.1 Pseudorhodobacter sp. | reverse complement strand
CCGTGCCGAACGCATCAGAAGAGTTGAACGAGGCATTGTTGATCTGGCGCACTTCGAACATCAGGTCGGTGACGGAAATCAAGGCAACCAGCGCGGTTCCTCTCAGAATTTCGATCAGCAGGTTTCCCCAGCTCGGCAGCATGATGACTACCGCCTGCGGCAGGATGATGCGCAGCATCCGGCATGTCGGCGTCATGTTGATGGCAATGGCTGCCTCCCACTGGCCATTTGGGACGGCCATGACCGCGCCTTTGACCAGAATCGCGCCATAGCCGCCGCCGTTCAAGCCAACAGCCAGAATACCGGCGGTGAATTTGTCCAGAGTCAGCCCAAAGATCGGCAGGGCAAAGAATATCCAGTAAAGCTGCACCAGCAACGATGTTCCGCGGAAAATTTCGACATAGCCCAGTGCCCCGGCCCGCACGACGCGCGAGACCGAGATCAGCATCAGGCCCGAGGCCCCGGCCATAGCCACGGCAAGTATGCTTGCCAACGTGAATTGCCCGACCGTTACCGCTGTGCCGTTTGCAAGGCGCGGTCCAAAGGTCGCCAGGAAATCGGGATATGACATCCAAGATCTCACAGGGTTCGGGGGGAGAAGGGTCAGCACGCCCGGCGGTAAAGGGCGGGGATGCGTAGTTTCAACCCGCCGTCGGTTCGCCAAATGATACTGTCGTTCTGACGGGGAGCGGGCCGGGACGACAGCATTGCCAGACCTCAGCGGTTTGCGCAAATCCAGTCGGTTTGCGTGTCGCCGGGCAGGTTGCTGGGCAAATATTCAAAGGGCGCCACAGCGGCCATCATCGCATCAGACCCCATGTAACCCTTCAACGCAGCATTGAAGGCTTGGCGGAAGTCATCATCTTCGGCGCAAAAGCCAAGACCGACGTAGCTCAGCGTCCATTCCGGCAGCGCGGTTTGGTCGGTCGCGCTGATGGTGTCGGGGTTCAGCGCGGCCATGCGGATCGCGCTCAGCGCCGGCAGGATCCCGGCATCGGCGCGGCCCGCCTGCACGGCGGCGAGAACCTCCGTCACCCCGGGAAGCTGCATCATGTTGGCGTCGTCGACGCCTTCGCGCTTGGCCGCTGCATTGGTGTTGTGGCCGCTGTGGCGCCCCCTCAGCCGCCGATTTCTGCACATGCCCTTGCGCAACTTGAATGGCGTTCCTCCCGACAGGCTACCCTGCGGTTTCCGCCTGTTCCGGCGAGACCAATGGCACCGTCAGGCTCACTTTGATCCGGTCCATCACCAGCGAGGTCCGAAACCGTTTCACATTCGAGTTTTCAAAAAACAGCCGCTGCGTCAGCAGCTTGAAACGCTCCACATCTTGCGACAGCACGACCAGAATAAAGTCGAAATCGCCTGTCACATAATAGGATTGTTGCACCTGCGGCTCTGCGTCGATCTGCGTCTTGAAGGCCTCCAACTCCACCAATCTTTCGCGTTCAAGTTCCACCATGACCAAAAAGGTCATACCAAAACCCACCCGGTCGGGCCGAATGACAGCGGTTTCATGCGCGATCACTCCGTCCGTCTTCAGTATCTTGATCCGGCGCTGCACTGTGGCGACAGACAACCCGGTTTGGGCAGCAATGTCCTCCATCCGCTCACGCGCGTTTTCTTGCAGAAGCGAAAGAATGGCGTAATCGTACGAATCAAGTCCGTTCATGAGTTTTTCCTATCATGTATTTCAGTCAGAACAACGCATTTCCCGAAAAATACAAATACGTTGTATATTTTTCCCATTTGACGGCTTTATGGTGAGGCAACGCAACCCTGCATGACTGAGGTTTGACATGCCAGCCCTGACCAACGCACGCGCCAAAACTACGCCAAAGCGCCACTTTCGCGCCAGCCCGGATCGACCACTGGCCCTGTTGGCGCGCTGCCCTGTGCATCTGCCAACGCCGATGTCGGAATTGGCCGATTTGGCGCAAGAGATTGGTGTTGCATCGCTTTTCGCCAAGAACGAAGGCGCGCGGATGCGGCTTGGCAGTTTCAAGGCGCTGGGTGGGGCTTTTGCTGTGGCGCAGATGATCTGTGAGGCGGCAGGGGTCGAAGATCCGACGGCGGCCAAGAATAAGGCTGCCACCATGACCTTTGTGACAGCAAGTGCGGGCAATCACGGCTTGTCGGTTGCTGCGGGGGCAAGGATTTTCGGCGCGCGTGCGGTGATTATCCTTCCCGCCACCGCCCCCGCCGCCTTTGCCGCGCGCATCCGTGCGACCGGCGCTGAGGTGATCGGCGG
>NZ_JAKDLJ010000503.1 GCF_030452865.1 Pseudorhodobacter sp. | reverse complement strand
TTCAGTAGGATAAAGGCGTTGCTGTAACGCGTTGTCGAAGTCCAGTGCCTTTGATGGTAGTTCTGCGCGAACCGTTGGGGCGGCATAGACGAACGACATATCCATGAACGGTTCTGCGTAAGGGGAGACAAAAGCCGAATTGATGTGTTGGAAGATGTTGATCTCCGCCGCGACTGCGGAAGTTGAACTTGACCGAACAGCCGTCCACATTGGCCCTGAATTGAAGCGCTAAGAACAAGGAAACGTCATGAGAAAACCTTTCAAGAGAATACTTATCACCGGCGCCGCCGGCCGTCTTGGCACTGAGATGCGCCGTGGACTTGTTCCGCTTGCAGACAGGTTGGTGCTGGGAGACCGCGTCAACTGCCAAAACCTGCTCGAGCATGAGGAGGAGTTGGTCTTCGATCTTGCGGATGAGGCGGCGACAATCGCTGCGACTGAGGGCTGTGATGCCATTGTTCACTTGGGAGGAACCCCAGCGGAGAGCCCTTGGGAGGATGTGCTCAACAGCAGTATCCGCGGATCCTATCACATCTATGAAGGCGCGCGGAGACATGGCGTGAAACGGGTCATTTACTCATCTTCAGTCCATGCCATTGGTTATCACGGCATCAATGACGGCATTGATTGTGACGCGAAACCCAGACCGGACAGCCTTTATGGCGTTTCAAAATGTTTCGTGGAGGCGCTTTCTAGCCTTTACTGGGACAAATTCGGGATCGAGAGCGCTTGCCTGCGGATATTTTCGTCCTTCCCTGAACCGGCAGACCGCCGAATGCTCTGGTCATGGCTGTCATTTGATGATTGCATCCGACTTGTCGCCGCATGTCTAACCGCGCCATATCTGGGGCATACAATCACGGCTGGCATGTCAGACAATAGGATCAAGCCGGTGAACATGACGAATGGTGGACACATCGGCTTTCAGCCCAAAGACAGCGCGGAGTCGTATCGTGCAAAGATCGAAGGCAAAACTTCGCCTGTGGATCCTGCCGATCCGGCAAGCCATCGTATTGGCGGTTGGTTCGTCAATCTTGGCCACCCGAACGACGAAAAAGCCGTTTGAGATTTTGCTTTATCGTGGCCATCGCGCAATTGAGTGGTCAAGGGTTGATGGAGAGTTGATCGGGCCTCAATATGGCAAGAACCTTCGGCATTTCTTTTGCCGTAGCAACCAATCATATTTCAAGGATGCGTCATGACCGACTACATTCTCTCAGAAGCGACCCGCGCGAAGTATAAGCGCATCTCTACGGCGTCTATCGCAACCCAGCTTTACAAGCGCGGATTGCGCAACCAGTTCATTCAGGGCGTCGTCCCGGTATCACCAAAGCTGGAAACCATGGTCGGGCAGGCCTTTACATTGCGCTATATCCCCGCGCGAGAGGACCGCAACGGGTTGGAGGTGTTTCGAAACGCCGACCATCCGCAGCGCGTTGCGGTTGAAACTTGTCCGCCCGGCCATGTGCTGGTGATGGATGCGCGCAAAGACGCCAGCGCCGCAACAGCAGGATCAATCCTTGTAACCCGGATGGCGATACGGGGCTGTGCTGGCATCGTGACAGACGGCGGATTGCGCGACGCGACGGGCATTGGCCAACTTGATATGCCCGCGTTTTATTCGCGGCCCTCTGCACCGACGAATCTGACCAAACACGAAGCACTGGACATAAATGTTCCGATTGCCTGTGGTGATGTCGCCGTGTTTCCCGGTGATGTTTTGGTGGGCGACAATGATGGCGTTATGGTGATCCCGGCCCATTTGGCCGAGGAAATTGCCGAAGTCTGCGCAGGTATGGAGGCCTTCGAGGCTTTTGTCTTGGAGGAGGTTCTCGCTGGGGCACCTATCATCGGCCTCTATCCTTGCACCAAGGACGAGAACGAGAAGAAGTTTGAAGAATGGCATCAAAAAAGGTGAGTTCAAAAATGATGCGCGGTGACCGTATTAGCCGCTCACGAATCAAATGAATGAAAGCGGTAATAAGGGGGCGAAGTGGCTTTGATGGACCGGTTCCATCTGGTCCTGCATCGCATAGGAGGAAGCTAAGGAAGATGTGGTTGGGAAGATGCTTTTGCGTCAAGCCGGTCACTTGTGCCGAGAGCAGAGTAGAGAAAAATCTAACTTTTTCATCCCGTAACGGTGTTTGACATTTGCATGGATCGACCGTTTTGAGATGCTTCATCCGTGTGTATTTCAATTTGGAAAAGAATCGGAAAAAAAATCTAGCATACTAGCATAGAACATGTTA
>NZ_JAKDLJ010000502.1 GCF_030452865.1 Pseudorhodobacter sp. | reverse complement strand
ACCACTTGATCATGCCGCGCATCCCCCCAATACTGCGCCAAACCGCAGCAAGGATACGCCCGTGTCGAAAATCAGCCAGATCGAAACCTTCACAGATGAATTCGTCTGCTTCACCAAAATCACGGCACAAGACGGGGCCATCGGTTGGGGCCAAACCTCCACCTATAATGCGGATATCACCGCACAAATCCTGCATCGGCAGGTCGCGCCCTGGGCCTTGGGCGCAATGATCGAAACGCAAGCTGACATCCTGCCGCTGATCCAGCGCATCGAGGAGCGGGAGCATAAATTCCCCGGTTCCTACCGCTGCCGCGCCAACGCGGGGCTGGATACTGCTTTGTGGGACATGCTGGGTCGGCGCGCGGGCAAACCGGTGGTGGAATTGCTGGGCGGCAAGCCAAGGAAATTGCGCGCCTATGCCAGTTCGATGAAGCGCGACATCACGCCAGAAGATGAGGCGGCGCGCTTTGTCAAACTGCGCGACACCCGCGGCTTTGATGCGTTCAAATGGCGTGTCGGCGCGGAATGTGGCCGCAATATCGACGAATGGCCGGGCCGTACCGAAGCGGTGATCCCTACGGTTTCCCGCGCATTGGGTGATGGTATCGCGAAACTCGTTGACGGCAACTCCGGCTTTTCTCCGACCCGCGCGATTGAGGTGGGTAAATTACTTGAAGCCAATGGCATTTCCCATTTTGAGGAGCCGACGCCCTATTGGGATCTGGACCAGACCCGCGAAGTGACGGAAAGCCTGACCATCGACGTGACCGGTGGTGAGCAGGACTGGGATCTGTCAACATGGGCCCGCATGATCGACATGCGCGCGGTCGATATCGTGCAACCGGATGTGATGTATATGGGCGGGCTGTCGCGCACGCTGCTGGTCGCGGAAATGGCGGCTGCGGTGGGCCTGCCCTGCACGCCGCACTCGGCCAATCTGTCGCTGGTGACGATCTGCACCATGCATCTGTTGGGCGCGATCCCGAATGCCGGGAAATACCTTGAATTTTCCATTGAAGGCCCGGATTACTACCCTTGGCAGGAGGGGCTGTTTCTGGGTGATCCCTTCGCGGTCACGGATGGCAAGTTGCAAATCCCCGAAGCCCCCGGCTGGGGGGTGGAGGTGAACCCCGATTGGCTGTCGCGCGCCAGCCATGCGGTCAGCACCTTGGACTAACCAAGGAGCCTTGCATCTTGCGCATTGCGGCGTTGCGGTTTTGGCTCTCGTTTTATCGGGTCAAAGCGCCTAAATACTCAGGTAACGGTAACGGGAACACCAACACGAAACCCCGCGCCCTTCGATTTACCGATACCAACCCCGCAAACCGGCAAGACGCGCAACGCTTTTGCCGCAGAATGGAGACTTGTCCGATGACCACTTTCGCCCGCGCCCTGAACTGGCTTGCATTCACCGTCAAAACCTCGGTTCGTGACCGCGCAGCATTGATCGCGCATCGCAATATCTGGCTCGGCAAGCAAGACCGCGTGATCGCGACCCCGGCCTGTTTCTACAGCTACTGATTTTCCGAAGATCGCTGCGAAACGCAAAAAGGCCCGGACAGTCACTGTCCGGGCCTTTTTCATGGAACAAAGGTTCACGCCGCCTTGAACAGCCCGTCCTTGATCAAGCCGTCATAAGTCTCATCCAGCGATTTGCGGGCGCGGGTCACCAGCGTATCAATCTCGGCATGGGTGATGACCAAAGGTGGGGCGATGATCATGCGGTCGCCGACATGGCGCATCACCAGACCGTTGGCAAAACAGCGCGTGCGGCAACGCAGGCCAACCGCACCTTCCTTGCCCGCAAATTTCGCGCGCTTGGCTTTATCCGGCGTCAGCGCCAAAGTCGCCATCAACCCGACCGAATTCGCCTCGCCCACCAGCGGATGGTCCAGCAGTGACGCCCAAGCCTTTGCCAGATACGGCCCGACATCGTCGCGCACCCGCTCCACCAGCTTTTCCTCCTGAATGATCCGCAGGTTTTCCAACGCCACCGCCGCCGCAACCGGATGGCCGGAATAGGTGTAGCCGTGGTTGAAATCGCCTGACGCCGCCAAGGTATTCGCCACCTCATCGCAGACCAAAGACCCGCCCATCGGGATATAGCCAGAGGTCAGACCCTTGGCGATGGTCATGATATGCGGGCGGATGCCCATGGTCTGCGAACCGAACCAATTGCCGGTGCGCCCAAAGCCACAGATCACCTCATCCGCGATCAGCAAAATCTCATACTTGTCGCAAATGCGCTGGATTT
>NZ_JAKDLJ010000501.1 GCF_030452865.1 Pseudorhodobacter sp. | reverse complement strand
TTTCAGACCCATCATTTTCAGCTGGCTGACCGATACGCCTAAGGGCTGATTAGCTGTTTGGCCCGGCGGGTTGCGCCCTATCTTTGGGGCGTGAATGAGTTGGAAATTGATGATGAGGTTCTGAAGATCGGGAAATTCGCGATCAAGGGCTGCGCGGGGCTGACGCCGGACGGCGCAGTTTTCCGGGTGCCGCAATCGGTTGACCACCCGCCGCCGCTGATCGTGCCGGAAGACATCAAGGATTGCGTGGTCTACCTGTCGGTTCCGCAGCGCAGGCAGGGTGTTCTGGAGGTTGATCTGACCGGCGCTGAACGCTCCGCCGCGCGGTTTCGACCTGCCGAAATCGAAGTGACCGATACCATGGGCGAAGGTCGCAAGCCCGTTACCTTGGGCGTGGGCAAAATGCGGTTGCAATTCGCGCTGGCGGTGGATGATCTTGCCGACCGCCTGACGATCCCGATTGCCCGCATCATCGAACGCAAGCCGGATGGTGAGGTGGTGCTGGACAATGCCTTCATGCCGTCCTGCATTGATGTGCGCGCCGCACCAACGCTTGCGGCTTTCCTGCAAGAGCTGGAGGGTTTGCTCGGCCACCGCGTCAAGGCGCTTGCCGGGCGGCTGTCCGAAGGAGGGGCCGCCAAAGGCGTTGCGGAAATCCAGGATTTTCTGCTTTTGATGTGCGTCAATCGCGCGCTGCCGGTCTTTCGCAACATGCTGGAGATGGAGAATATTCACCCTGCCGATCTGCACCGGGTCTGTATTGCGCTGGCAGGTGAACTGGCGACTTTCATGGCCAGTGACAAGATGCCGCCGGCGTTTCCGCCGTATAAACATGCGGAACTGACCGCGACTTTCGCGCCGGTGATCCGCAGTTTGCGGCAATACCTGTCGTCGGTTCTGGAACAGACGGCAATTGCGATTGCGCTGGAGGCGCGGAAATACGGCATCAGCGTCGGTATCATCGCAGACCGCAAGCTGATTACGACGGCGGGTTTCGTGCTGGCGGTCAAGGCGGATGTTCCGGTGGAAACCGTGCGCCGCCATTTTTCCGGTCAGGCCAAAATCGGCCCGGTGGAGGAGATCCGCCAATTGGTGAACTCGGCCTTGCCGGGCATCACGCTGCGCCCCTTGCCGGTTGCGCCACGCCAAATCCCGTATCATGCCGGGGTCGTCTATTTCGAGATGGACCGCGAAAGCCCTTATTGGCGCAAAATGACCACCTCTGGCGGGATCGCGGTTCATGTGGCGGGGGATTATCCCGGCTTGACGATGGAGCTTTGGGCGATCCGGCTGAGTTGAGGGTGACAAGAGGACGAGATCATGTCGAAGAATGACCCTTTCGCGGAACCGGATGATTCCGAACGCACGGTCATCCGTCCCAATCCCGCAGGACGCAGGGCTGGTGGCGGTGCCGCGGCAGCCGGGGTGCCGAATTATCCCGCCCCACAGCAACCGGCGCAGGAGCCGGGCAACCTTGGCTACGGCGTGCCGCAGCGCGCCACTCCGGCGGCGGCGGTTGCATCCGATAACGGGAAAACCACGGAATCGCCGATTGCGCTGGCGATGACGGGGATGAACCGGCTGAACGCGGCAGCGGCGACGTTGTTCGCGCTGGTCAGTCGTATCCGCAACCGCGCCCAGCATATGGAGCCGGAAACCCTGCGCCGCAATGTTGTCGCTGAAATTCGCGGCTTTGAATCCCGTGCCATTCAAGGCGGGATGGACCCGCAGCAGGTCAAGGTCGCACGCTATGCGATTTGCGCGACCATCGACGACGTAGTGCTGAACACCCCTTGGGGGGAGCAATCCATCTGGGGCATGCAGTCCATGGTTGGCACCTTCCACCGTGAAACCGTAGGTGGCGACCGATTTTATGACGTTCTGGCCCGGCTGGAACAGGATCCGTCGAACAATATCGAACTTCTGGAATTCATGTATATGTGCCTGTCGCTTGGCTTTGACGGGCGCTTGCGGGTGGAACAGGGCGGCACCGACAAGCACCTGCAAATCCGCAATGGGCTGGCGCGGATCATTCGCGCCCAGCGCGGCCCGGTGGAGCAGGATCTTTCGCCGCATTGGCAGGGTGTGGACCGTCCACACAAGGCGCTTTCGGCGTGGAAACCAGTCTATATTGCCATCGCCGTAACCGTTGCATTGCTCTCGGTGATCTTCGGGGGCATCTCTGTCGCGCTTAGCAGTCAGTCAGACCGATTGCTGGGCCAGCTCGCCTCGGTCGATCCGGGCCGCCCGCCGACGCT
>NZ_JAKDLJ010000500.1 GCF_030452865.1 Pseudorhodobacter sp. | reverse complement strand
GCGCGAAGCGCATCGTCGCAATGCATCAGGTTGACCTCAAACTGGCCAAGGCCGGTTTCCGAGGTTGAGGTATCGGCGGGAATATCCATCGCCTCGCAGGCATCATAAAGATCGGTGAAAAAGGTGTCGAACGCATCCAGCGCCCGGATCGAAAGGGTTTCCGCGGCCTTCCTGCGCTTGCCGGAACGGGGCGAGGCCGGAACCTGCATTTTCTTGCCGGAATCGTCGATCAGGAAGAATTCCAACTCCATCGCGCAAACCGGGGTCAAGCCGCGCGCCCTATATCTCGCAACCACTGCCGCCAACGCTTGGCGCGGGTCGCCGTCATAGGGCTGACCGTTTTCACGGAACATCCAGATCGGCAGCAGCGCGGTTGGTGCTTCCAGCCACGGCATCGGCATGAAACCACGCTCGGTCGGCTTCAAAACACCGTCTTGATCGCCTTCTTCAAACACCAAGGGGCTGTCGTCGATATCCTCCCCCCAGATGTCGAGATTCAGCACCGAGAACGGAAACCGCGTGCCATCCTTGACGGCCTTGTCCGCGAACCGCGCCGGAATGCGCTTGCCGCGCGCCTGCCCATTGAGGTCTGCCGCCGCCACACGGATCGTGCGGACCTCGGGGTGCTTCCTCAGCCAGTCTTTCATATCTCACCTGATGATTTGCGGGCGATATTTCAGCTTTGCCCGCGTGTTGGACGGCAAATGTCGGTTGAGCCGTCGATTGATAACCCCGGAAATCGCGATCAGTGTCAGCGTGATCAAGATGAAATAAAAGCCGACAATCGGGTAGGGGATGAAGGGGTTGAAGGTTTTGTCTGCAAAATAGCTTGCGTAATAAAGCGCGTCGCCCTGCTGTTGGAACGCAGGAAAGCCGGAAAAGAACACCAGCGTCGTCGCGTGGAACAGAAAGATCGCTTCATTGGTATAGGACGGCCACGCCAGCCGCAGCATGGTCGGCCATTGCACCCGGCGAAAGCGGTTCCACCCGCTGATGCCGTAAGCATCCGCCGCCTCCAGATCGCCCTTCGGGATGGAGCGCAGCGCGCCGTAAAAGATCTCGGCGGAATAGGCAGCGGTATTCAGGAATAACACGATCAGCGCCCCGGCGAAGGCTTTGGAAAGCCAGCTTACCTCGGTTGTGATGCCGAAAATCTCGATCCCGCCGCGCGGCAGCAACACGAAGGCTTCATAGGCCAGAAAGAACTGGATGAACAAAGGCGAGCCGCGGAAGATGAAGATGAACCATTCGGCGGGCTTGCGCACAAGAAAGTGGCGGGAGGCCTTGGCGAGTGCGATGGCGTTCGCAAGGACAAAGCCGCACAGCAGCGCCATGACGCCGAAATAAATGTTCCAGATCAGGCCGGAGCCGATCAGGACGAATTCCTGACACAGTGTAATGTCGGATTTCGGCAGCAACCGCTCCCCGATCCCGATGGAGCGGAGGCCGTAATCGGCAATGGTTTGCATACAACTCATGTCGCGGCCTTCCGCTGCGCTTCACCGGCGGCGGTCGCCTGCCCATGGCTCAGACGGTTCTGGATGCGGGTCAGCACGATTTCCGACAGTTTGGTCATCACCAGATAGAACACCATCAGCCCAAGGAAGTAATACAGCCGCCAATCCGGATGCGGATAGGAGAATGCGCTGGTTTTCGCGCCGCCCAGTTCGCGCGCCCAATAGACGATATCCTTGACGCCAAGCAGGAACAGCAACGGGGTGGCCTTGATCAGGATCATCCACAGGTTTGACAGGCCGGGCAGGGCATAGACCCACATCTGCGGCATCAGCACCCGGCGGAACACCTGACCGTGGTTCATGCCGTAGGCTTCGGCGGTTTCAAGCTGCGTGCGCGGCACCGCCTGCATCGCGCCATAAAGCACGTTGGAGGCGAATGCGCCGAAAACCAGCGCAAACGTGACCACCGCAAGGCCGAAGCCGTAAAGCGAATGCCAGATCTGGGCGGAGGAGTTCAGCGGCACTTTCGCTTGCGGACAGACGCGGAATTCGAGCCCGTTGCGCACGGGTTCCGTCCAGTCCGGGCAGCGGATGACGTGGAATATGTATTCGATGCCCTGATCCAGCGCGATGACGAAGAACAGAAAGAACACGATGTCCGGCACGCCACGCACCATCGCTGTGTACCCCTTGCCGATGAACCGCAACACCGGGTTGTGCGAACGCGACGCCATTGCGCCGCCAAAGCCAAAGGCAAGCGCCGTGGGCGCCGTCACCGCAAGCAGGACCCGCACCGTCAGAAAAG
>NZ_JAKDLJ010000094.1 GCF_030452865.1 Pseudorhodobacter sp. | reverse complement strand
ATGAGAAACTGGTCGCGGATGCCAAAGCAGATGGCAAAACCACCCCGGCAGAACTGGCCTTGCAAATTGTCAAAGCAGATAAGGCCTCTGGCGCCAATCTGTTGGCGGCACGTTTGGCGGCAGATGCCGCTGCGGGAGTGGCCCCAGTGGTTTTGCAGACCACCGTTACGCTGGATGCGGCCAGCGACGACGAAACTGCCAAGGCCGAGTGGGATAAGGACGCCAAATTGCGGGCCGAATTCGGTGGCAAGTTCGACACCTACCTTGCTTATGCCAAGGCAACCAAGTCTGGTCGCGCCAAAATTTTGACGCGCGGCTGATCCCCCCTTTTCTTTTAACGGAGAACGACAATGGCAACTCAAGCAGTTGACACCCCCCGCGCTTATCAGCTCGGGGATATGGAAGACTACCCGGTCATCGCCGCAGACATCATCTATGAAGGGTCTGCGGTGGGTGAAAACGGGTCGGGGTATTCCCGGCCCTTGGTCGCTGGCGATGCGTTTCAGGGCTTTGCCCAGGAGCAAGTCGACAATTCCACCGGGTCGGCAGGTGACAAGCGTGTGCGTGTTTTGACGCGCGGACGCATTGTGTTGCCGATTGCAGCCCTCGCCATCACCGCCAATGACCGTCCTGCGGTCTATGCGTCGGATGATAACACTTTCACCCTTACGGCATCCACCAACTCGCTCATCGGCTATGTCAGCCGTTGGGATGGCACTGGTTCGGCTGTCGTGGAATTCGATGCAGGCCTCGTGCGCGCTGCGTTGCAAGCCTGATTTTGAAAGGAAGACAACATGTCTGCGAATAAGGGGCTTTCGTCTCGTGCGATCATCGGCAGCTTTTACAACCGGCTGGACGTGGCACAAGAGGCGTCGTGGGTGACGGATCTGGGGATGCTGTTCCAGACCGATCAGGAATCTGAAACCTACAAGTGGCTGGGGATGGCCCCGGCTATGCGTGAATGGGTTGGTGGACGCCATTCCAAAGGTCTGC
Organism: Pseudorhodobacter sp.; assembly: GCF_030452865.1. Taxonomy (GTDB): domain Bacteria; phylum Pseudomonadota; class Alphaproteobacteria; order Rhodobacterales; family Rhodobacteraceae; genus Pseudorhodobacter. Next base: position 9,540 of record NZ_JAKDLJ010000094.1, on the reverse strand, counting down.
GCGAGAACGGCATTACCATCGAGAACAAGAAGTTCGAGGCGACGATGGGCGTTCCTGTGGATTGGATGCGCCGCGACTAGACGGGCCAGATCATGGTGCGCATCAATGAGATGGCGGATCGCACCGTCACACATTGGCAGAGTCTGATGTCTGGCTTGATTGTCGGCGCGGAAAGTGCCGTTTGCTATGATGGCCAGTATTTCTTCGACACTGACCATTCCGAAGGCAGCAGCGGCACCCAGAACAACGATATCACCGTTGATATTTCTGGCGTTCCAGCCGTCTTGCACGGCACGGCGAACAATCCATCGGTGGAAGAAATGCGCGAGATGATTTTGTCTGGCGTTCAGCAAATCCTTGGGTTCAAGGATGATCAGGGCGAACCGATGAACGAAAGCGCGCGTGAGTTTCTTATCAAAGTGCCAACTGCATGGTTCAAGAATGCTGCAGCAGCGATCAAGAACTCCTATGTCGGCGGCGGTGATACCAACCTGATGACCAATCTGGACGGGTTCACCTTCAAGTTGGCCGTCAACCCGCGCTTGACCTGGACTGACAAGCTGGCCGTGTTCCGCACGGATGGCCAAACCAAACCCTTCATCATGCAGGAAGAAGAAGGGGTCACGGTTTCGGCAATTGCGGAGGGTTCCGAGTTGGAATTCAAAGAAGATCGCCACGAATACGGCGTCAAAGCCATCCGCAACGTCGGCTATGGTTATTGGCAGCATTCCTGCCTTGTGCAGGCGGTGTAACATGACAAAACTTTTGGTAGTGGCCCCTATGGGGGCCACCATCCGAGGGCCAGCGCGTTTGCGCCTTACCCCGGATCAGCACGCGCCCCGCATCCATCAATTGGGGCCGAAATCGAAGAAGGACATCTATGATCTTGATGGAGATCAGGCGCTGTCGTTCAAAAGTGGTGAAATTGTCGATGTTTTGGACGGCGCTGGCAAATTGAACCGTCAGTTGTTTGCCGATGTGGCTGAAATTGAAGCTGCTGAGAAAGCCAAAGCCGAAGCAGATGCCGAAGCAGAAAAGGCCGCAGCCGAAGCGGCTGAAATCGCTGCCAGGGCCAAGGCCGATGCGGATGAAGCGGCTAAGAAGGCCGCCGCCCAGTCTGGTACTGGGCAGTGATCGACTTTGCCGCTGATCTGGCGTCCATCCTTGATGGGCCTTTGGCGGTGGATGCCCTTTGGCTTGCGGGCGGGTCCTCGCCCGCAACGCCTATTCGTGCGATTGTTCATCAGCCTGATGAGGTTCAAGATTACGGAATGTCTCGGGTAGTCAGTGAGACGACGTATATCTTGGTGTCGGTTGCTGATGTTCCAACGCCTGCCATAGACGATATCATCGTTCTGGGCGGTGTGAACTTAGCGATTCACAGTGAACCCCGCCGCGATGCAAAACGCATTCGCTGGCTGTTGCACCTGGTTCCGACCCCGTGAAACTACTTGTCACCATCCAAAACGATTTGCCGCGATTTATGAAAGGGCAGATTGACGTGGGCGCGCGGGCGGTGACGGCGGGCGTTGCAGGGGCGACGCTTGATCTTAAGACCGCTTGGCGCGGTCAGATCACCTCGGCAGGGTTGGGTAATAAACTGGCCGGGTCAATCCGGTCGCAGGTTTTCCCCAAAGGCAAGGCCAGCCCGAATGCGGCGGGTTTGGTGTGGTCGAAAGCGCCCAAGCTGATTTCTGCGCACAACACCGGGCCGTTGATACGGTCCAGTGACGGGTTCTGGCTGGCAATCCCGCTGCCCGCGGCGGGAAAAGGCGCGCGCGGTGCCAAGATCACCCCGTTGCAGTGGGAACGCCGCACTGGCAAGCGCCTGCGCTTTGTGTTTCGCAAAGGCAACACCGCCCTTCTGGTGGCCGATGATAGCCGCGAGAACAAGCGTCGGTTGGCTGTGAATAAAGGCGGCAAGCGCCGCAAAGATGGAATTCTGACCGGGGCGGCAACCATCCCGATTTTTGTGTTGGTGCCACAGGTGAAATTGCGCAAACGCCTTGATCTGGATGCCGTGGCCCGAAGCCAAGCCGCAGGGCTGCCGGCGCGCATCCGATCGGCATGGAAAAGGCAGATGTGATGTCGAAACGCGAAACGGTTTTGACGGCCCTTGCGGCCCTACTGGGGTCCAGCGCGGCAGAGGTGCTGCGCAATGTCGGGCTGCCCGCCCGCGTGCCTGCCGCTGGCCTGCTGATCTTGCATGACGGTGTGCCGGGGGAGCCGGATGTCACGCTGTCGCCGCCGTTGTGGCATTACCAGCACCGCGCCGAAATGGATGTGTTCATCGAGGCAAAAGACGGGCGTGACGCCAAATTTGATGCGCTGTTGGTCGAGGTCGGCAGCCTGATCGCGGCGGATCGCACCTTGGGTGGGCTTTGCGATTGGGTGGAGGCGGAAGCGCCCGAGCCGTCTGAACTGGCGCTGGAAGGGGCCACTGGGCTGAAAGCTGCCGCAGTGGCGGTGGTACTGCACTACAGCACCACGGATCCGCTGAACTGAACAATCTGAACCGATAGATTAGAAAAGGAAACACTAGATGGCACGCGCACAAGGATCGCGGGCGCAAGCCCTGCTCGCGTTTGAATCGGCTTACGGCACCGCCCCCGCTTCGGGATATCTGAAAGTACCTTTTGCCAGCGCCGGGATCGGCGCCGCGCAACCGCTGCTCGACAGCGAATTGCTGGGCAATGGCCGTGATCCATTTGCTCCGGTGAAAGACGCGATCGACGTGGACGGCGACATGGTGGTGCCGGTCTGCGCTGTCTCGATGGGCTACTGGTTGAAAGGGTTGTTGGGCGCGCCTACAACAACCGGCGCCAGCGCGCCCTATACCCATACCTTTGTATCGGGGGCCGCGACCCTGCCGAGCATGGCGCTGGAGATCGGCCATCCGGATGTGCCATTTTATTCGATGTACAGCGGCGTCAAAGCCAACATGCTGACGATCAATATGCAGCGAAAGGGGCTGATCACGGCGACGGTTGGTCTGATTGCACAGGGCGAAACGACAGCCACCAGTAGCGCGGCCGGATCGCCGACAGCGACGGTTTTGCAGCGGTTTGGCAGCTTCAACGGTTCCGTGCAACGGAATGGATCTGATCTCGGCAACATCGTTTCGGCCAATCTGGCGTATTCCAACACCCTTGATCGGGTGGAGGTGTTGCGCGACGACGGCAAGATCGAAGGCCTAGATGAAGGGGTCGCTACACTTGGCGGCCAGCTGGTGGCACGCTTCGACGGTGCAGCACTTTACAATCAGGCGGTAGATGGTTCGTCATGCAGCCTGTCCTTCAGCTATGAGATTTCGGCAGGGGTGAAACTGACATTTACGGCGCATGAAGTGTACCTGCCAATCCCGAAGAAGGAAGTGCAAGGCCCGGCTGGCGTCCAGGTCACGTTTGACTGGCAGGCGTCCAAAGCAACCAGTCCGGCGCGGATGATGACGGCTGTGTTGACCAATTCGGTGGCGGCCTACTGATGCTCACCCTAAATCTGGCTGCCGCACCGGTCTGGATTGACCTTATGCCGGGCGTGCGGGTGCATTTGCGCCCGATGTGCAACGCTTTTTTGTTGCGCGCCCAAAGTCAACCGGGGGTGCTTGCCGCGATTGAGGCAGAAGATCGTGAGGCCCATTCTGTCGCCCAAGCCGCTGCGGTATTCGAGGCGGCGGTGATCGAATGGGAAGGGGTTGGCGATCGGGATGGCGCGGTCATCCCGCCCAGCCCTGCCGCGATTGCCGCGCTGATGGATATGTATAAACCCTACAGCGCATTTTTGGAGCAGTATTTCCACCCTTGGCTGGTGGTGGATGCGGAAAAAAACGGCTCTGCGCCCTCGCTGAATGGCACTTCGGCGGCGGCGCAGAGTATTGCGGTGCCTGCGACACAATCTGTCAAAACTGCCCGCGGCACAAAAACGCGCCGCAGAGCTTAGAGGGCTGGCAGGTTTGGGATTTGGTGCTGCACCTGCACGGTCAAACCCGCGCCGCTGTCGGGATGTCCGCTATGGTGCATTACGGCTGGGATATGGCGTCGGTTTTGGCGCTGGGGGCCGCACGCGGGCTTGATGCCCGCCTGCTGGCCGAATGGCTGCCCGCGATTGAGGCAGTGGCAATCACAAACATGAACGCGGAGGACTGACCTTGGCAGAGCAAGTTTCGGTTCGGCTGGCCGTTGTCGGCGGCACCCAGTTTCGCAATGAGTTGACAGCGGCCGGGGCGCAAGGAACCCGTGCATTCAGCGCGATGGAACATGGTAGCCGCCGAATGGGGATGCAGGTGCAAAACGCATCCTATCAAATCGGGGATTTTGCGGTGCAAGTCGCCTCGGGACAGTCGGCCAGCCGTGCCTTCGCGCAGCAAATGCCGCAGCTTTTGGGTGGGTTCGGAATTCTGGGCGCTGTTGCAGGGGCTGCTGTGGCGGTGATGGCAGCCCTTGCGCCGCTGTTTTTCAAGAATGCCGATGGCGCGGCGGCGATGGCCGATAAAATGGTTGGGCTGAAAGGTTCGGTTGGTGGCGTGGAAGGCGCAGTTTCAGCGCTGGAATCAACGCAACGGCAATATAATGAGGCGATTTCACAAACAGGTGGTGCATCGTCGGCGGCGGCGTCGATAGTTGTTGCCAACTCCCGTTCCGAATTTGCGGCCCGCAAAGAAGTGCTGGCAATTGAAATAGAGCTACTGCGCATTCGCGGGCAGGAAATGGCCACAGCTATCACCAATTCGCAAGAAGCGATTGATCGACAGTATCAAGGTTTCAAGGTTCGGCTGGATGATCTGAACAAGTTTGATCCGACCAACAACACCAATATACGCGACGTGCCTGGGTATGCGCGCGGTCAAATTACAGACGGCATTGGAAGCGAATTTTCCGACCAAATTAAGGTCGATCTGTTGGCTGTGCGGAAATTGAAAGCAGAGGCGGCATTATTGGACACCACCATCACCCGATCGACAGCCTTGATGGATACGAAATTCGAAGACATCACAACGGGCGGTACGGGTAAATCAAAAACGACCAAGGGCGGTGGTGGAAAAGCCAAAGAACAGAACGAGTTGTTGAAAATCCAACAGAAGCTATTCGACGAAACCCGCACCAAAGCCGAACGCTATGCGATCGAGATGGAGAAGATCGAGGCGCTTTACAAATCCGGTGCCATTTCGACAGAAGTGTATCAACGCAAAATGGCATCCCTGAAGGATGAGTTTGAAAGCCAAGGCAAGTTTGCGGCTGAAGTCGCAGGTTCCGTGCGTAGCGGTATGGATCGGATTTTTGATGGGATTTATGAAGGGTCTGGCAAGGCCAAAGACGCCGTTGCAGATTTGGCAGATGAGATCGGCAAGATGCTGTTCAAGCAAGGTGCTTTTCAGCTTTTGTCATTTATGTTGCCGAGCGTTTTTGGTGCGGACGGGTGGATACCATTGGTCAAAAGTGCCAATGGGAATGCGTTTGAAAATGGTCGGTTGACCGCGTTCGCAATGGGTGGCGTGGTCAACAGCCCGACCATGTTTCCGATGCGTGGCGGCGCGGGTTTGATGGGCGAGGCGGGTCCGGAAGCGATCATGCCACTAACCCGGATCGGCGGAAAACTTGGTGTTCGTTCAAGTGGCGGCGGAGCTGGCGGAAACTTCACCTATGCGCCAGTGATCGACGCGCGCGGTGCCGATGTCGGCGCGGTCGCACGTTTAGAGGCCGCGATGGCAAAGGCGCAAGTCGAGTTCACGGGCCGGGTTATCCAAGCAGTGAATATGGCGAACAAGCGGAGGCAGATTACATGAGCCTGACGTTTCCGCGCGCTGATATTCTGACCGGCCTTCAGTTTCAGGTATCAACGCCGCGCATCAAACCCTTGTGGCGCCAGGAGATGAGCCGCACGGCAGGCGGGGTGACATTGGTCAAGGACTTGGGCCCGCTATTGTGGCAGGTGTCATATTTGACCAGACGGCTTTTGCGTGATCGTGCTGGCGAAGTTGAAACCGATCTTTTGACGCTGGAAAATGGTGGGCAGTTGTTCATCGGCTATGATCCGGCCCGGCCATTCCCGGCGTCCGACAAGGTATCAGTACTTTCAGGGGTGACAGTGAACGTCATCCACGCGGATCGGCTGGCGCTGCGCCTGTCTGGGCTGCCACCCGCGTTTGTGCTGACAAAGGGTGATTGGGTGTCGATTGATGATGGCACCAATCTGCACCTTTTGCGTGCGGCAGAAACTGTGACAGCTGCGGGAACCGGTCTTAGCCCATGGTTTGAGGTGCGGCCCGGCCTGCGTCCCAGCATCATCGCCGGTCAGCCCGTCACCCTGCGCTATGCGCCTGCGCTGTTCATGGTGGATCCCGGCAGTGTCGAACGCAATGCTGATGGTCGGCTTTACGATACTGTTTCGTGGACTGCAACGCAGGTGATTACATGAGAACCCTTTCGGCCCCCGCCATAGCTGCATTGTTAAAGCGCAATGTCACAATCAGGGATTTTCTTTGGATCGAAGCGCGCAATGGCACAACCGGCGATCCGGTCGATGTGGGCTATTGGTCTGACCTTGGCACCGTTTCGGCACAAATTGATGATCCGCGCGTCGGCAGTATCGTGACCCGTGATTTTCAAGGCGCTGGTGGGTTGATCAATATTTCGCCGATCACACTGGTTTCGAACCTGTCCGTGCAAACGATCACGATCAGCTTGAGCCAGATTGCAGACCCGAATGATTTGGTGCGCGGCTATGACGTAAAACAGGCGCGTGTTGGGGTGTTTCGGGGATTGTTCGCACCCGCGACTCTGGTTCAGCTTTCTCCGTGCTACTCTCGCTTTCTTGGCTTTGTTGACCAGGTGGAGATCGAAACGCCAGCCGAGTCAGGTGAAGGCAAGATTGAACTGACCTGCGTTAGCCATAGCCAAGAAATGAGTCGCCGCAACACGGCCACGAGGTCGGATGCTGACATGAAAAAGCGCACGTCAGGGGATACGTTCTGCCTTCATTCGGCGGCAGTTGGGACTTGGGAAATGAACTGGGGCAAGGCGTCCAGTGCGTCGGGTGGTGTGCCGCCTGTTTCCCAAGCGTCGCTGCTTTCAATCGCCTTGAATACCTACACGGGCCAAAATCGTTGATCCGTCCTGCCGCGTCTGACGATTTGCCCACACTTGTGCGAATGGGGCTACAATTTCTTTCGGTGACTGGAACCGGGTTGCCTGCCGATGCAGATTTTCTTTCTGGGTTCGTTCGGATGCAGATCGCTGGTCGGGATAGGCTGGCATTGGTTCTTGACCATGATGGCAGTGCCCGTGGTTTTTTATTTGCTGTCGCGTCCAGATCGCTGTTTTCGCCCGTGGCTTTGGCAACAGAACTGGCCTTCTGGATTGATCCGCCATTTCGCGGGCGATCAGCCCGTCCGTTGATCGACGCCTATACCGACTGGGCGCGAGAAATGGGGTGTTGCCAAGCGTCCATATCGGCACTGCCCGGAAAATCGCCTGAAAAGCTATACGCGCGCGCCGGGTTCAAGCCCGCTGAAATCACATATTCGAAGGTGCTGTAAATGCCGTTTTTCTCCGCGATTGCCGCATCAATCAGCACCTTTTTTGCCGGTATCACGGCAGCTTCGATTGGCACCTTCCTTCTCAAAACGGTTGCATCTTTTGGCCTATCCGCCTTGGCGCAAAAGCTGGCTGGCAAGAGGGGTAAAAGTCAGGATTTTTCGGTCCGGGGTCAGATTGGGCGCGGGGCAGATATTCCGCAGGCCTTTATCGTTGGTGAATTTGCGACAGCTGGAACGCTGACTTTTGCCAATACTGCCGATGAAGGGGGAAAACCCAGTGTTTTGATGTATTGGGCCATCACGCTTTCGGATTTGCCCCTAAGCAGCATATCGGGTTTGTGGGTTAATGGCGAAAAGCGAACTTTTGGCCCATCCGGCGCAGCGGATGGTTGGTCACAAGTAAACGAATTTACCGCGGGCGGTACTGAATACCTGCGGATGCGATTTTACGATGGAACCCAAACGATCGCGGATGACGAGTTAACAGGCATTGCGTCATCAGCAGAGCGTCCTTGGCTTGCGTCCGCTGTTGGACACGGCAAAGCTTTCGTCGTCATGCGCGCTTATTTGAACTCGGATATGTTTCAGAATGGGTTCCCCTCATTTTTGTTCGTTGTTCGAGGCATTGCCTTTTACAATCCAGCAAGGGACGCGACAGTTGGAGGCTTGGGGCCCCAACGTTGGAACACGCCGTCCACGTGGGAGCCCTCCCAAAACCCAGCGGTACAACTTTACAACGTCCTTCGGGGCATTCGTTACAATGGCGAGTGGTTTTACGGTCTGCAAGATGTGTCTGCGGCACAGCTTCCGGTCGATCACTGGATCGGACAAATTCGAAAGTGTGCGACCGAAGTGACCGGGACGGATGGTCCTGAACCTCAATTTCGCGCATCGGGAGAGTTGCCTGTCGGCGCTGAAATTGTCGGCGTGATCGAAAGCCTTCTGGATGCTTGCAATGGACGTTTGTCGGACGCGGGCGGGGTTTACAAGCTGTTTGCCGGTGCGGTGGATGTGCCGGTCATGTCTTTAACTGATGATGAAGTCATGTCCACGTCTGGGCAGTCTTTCACGCCGTTTTTTGGGTTATCCGATACTGTGAACGGCATTTCGGGCAAATACCCATCCCCAGCTGCTGGATGGCAGACAGAGACCGCACCCCCGCTCTATCGCCCGGATTATGAAGCGCAGGATGGCGGGCGGCGCTTGTTGGTCGACGTGTCACTTGATTTTGTACCTTACGCCGAACAGGTGCAGCGATTGATGAAATCAGCGCTGAATGAGGCACGCCGCGCGCGGCGGCACACGTTGCACTTGCCGCCAAAATACTGGCCGCTGGAACCGGGTGACGTGGTGACGTGGACCAGCGCGCGCAATGGCTATGTCGAAAAACAGTTCCGGGTCGACGGAATGATTGATCTTGCCGACGGTGATGTGGTTGTGGATCTGACCGAAGTTGATCCGGCTGATTATGATTTCAACACCGCAACCGATTTTGAGGCTCCGGCAATCCCCGGATCGTCTGTGCAGCCGATCACGGTGCAGGATGTTGGCGACTTTGATGTTTTTGCATCCAGCATTCCAGACAGCACGGGCGTCGGGCGCAGGCCTGCTATTCGTGCTGTTTGGACCGGTGACATTCCCGACGTACGAGCGGTCAAGTTTGAGACCCGTGTCGAAGCGACAGGGCGCGACTTGCCGCCATCGCTTATAGAAACCGTTGGCGCGGGTGAGATTTACATTTCCGATGGTGTTTTGCCTCTGACTGAATATGAGGTTCGTGCGAAATTCATTCCTGAAGCACAACAGCCAACAGCATGGACTGGTTGGAAGACGGTCACGACATCCGACATCCGCTTTGGTGCGGCGGACATTGACACCTCGATCACTGACGCAATCGCCGACGCGCAAGCCGAGATTGCGGAAATGGCGGGAATCAAGGCGCTGCCGACGCTGCCTGCGACCGGCGAAAAACCCGATCAGATCGTGATGCTGCCGGACGGGGTGCT